>JBCCLS010000260.1:0-5495 GCA_039026835.1 Bacteroidota bacterium
TATGGCAACTTACAAGAAAAGAGGATATAAAGTAAAGACCAAAGTACAGAAAGAAAAGGAGGTTTCTTCGGAAGAGTTGGAAAGTACAACAGCAGAAGTATTTAATACATTAGATGAAACAGCATCTAAAACCGAAGAGTGGGTTGCTGGAAATCAGAAGTTTATCTTTGTGGGGATTGGAGCAATTGCCGTAATCCTTTTAGGATATTTAATCTACAGTAAAATATTTGCAGCACCAAAAGAAATTGAAGCTGCAAACGAAGTTTTTCAAGCAAATTCATACTTTAACGAAGCATTGAATGTTGATTTGTCTCAGAATATGGTAGCTGGATTAGCTACGCGCGATTCTTTATTCAGATTGGCATTGAAAGGTGCAGAAGGGAAGTTTGGTTATGAGCGAATCATTTCTGACTATTCTGGGACAAGTGCAGCAAATTTAGCAAATTACAGTGCTGGAATTGCGTATTTGAATTTAGGTGAATACATCAAAGCGGTTGACTTTTTACAGAATTTTTCATCAGACGATGTAATTATCGGTGCCAAAGCAAAAGGTGCTATTGGAGATGCGTTTGTACAATTGAATCAAATGGGCGATGCGCTTGAATATTACGAGCAAGCATTTCAACATAGCGAAAACGAAGCTACAACTCCTATTTATTTACTAAAAGCAGGAATTACTGCCTTGAATATGGAGACGCCACAACCAGCGAAAGCATTGGAATATTTCAAGCGAATTGAAAATGAATACGCTTCTTTCAAAACGACAGAAGACGGTAAATTACTTGATATTTATATAGGAAAAGCAGAAGCCTTGAATTAATACTATGGCGACAGAAAATAAAAATTTATCTACATACGATAAAGCGACAATCCCAAATGCGAAAAACTTTCGATTTGGGATTGTTGTTTCAGAATGGAATCCAAACATCACAGAAGGTTTGTGTGAAGGTGCGATTGCTGCCTTAACCGAAAATGGCGTAACAGAAGAAAACATTATTCGTTGGAATGTTCCTGGAAGTTACGAACTGGTGTTTGGCGCAAAACACATGCAAAAAACACAAAATGTAGACGCGATTATCGCGATTGGAAGTGTAATTCAAGGAGAAACAAAACACTTTGATTTTGTGTGTAGTGCTACAGCGCAAGGAATCAAAGATTTGAATGTACAATCAGATATTCCTGTCATCTTTTGTGTATTGACCGATAATACTTTGCAACAAGCAATTGATCGTTCTGGTGGAAAACACGGAAACAAAGGCGTAGAATCCGCGATTGCTGCAATTAAAATGGCGGAGTTACGTACGTTTTAATTTAGAATTAGGAATTCAAAATTCAGAGTTGAATCATTCTGAATCAAAAAATAGAAACCGTTGTTAATTATTACAGCGGTTTTTTGTTTTTAAAAGATTTAGTTGTGTAAATAACGTAAGTTCGACATAAGAAATCAATATATAGTTTATAATTAGTTGAAAAAAAATAATTGTCAGTACAAGCATTATCGCAGATATTGAGCAAAGCTCATGAGAACACAGTGAAGTTAGAAGCATCTCGACTGCGCTCGATGTGACATTAGTATAACTTATTAAAAATCGAAATCAGATTTTAAAATTCAAAATTTAGAATTAATTTTCTGGCAATTCAAAAAAGCTAAATACCGAACCACCATAACTTTTTGAAAAGCTGAAATTTGCTACGTGTTCCAGTTTTGTTTCTTTGGCGTGTTCCAAGATTAAAAAACCATCTTCAAGCAACAAATTACGTTCAAAAACTGTATGGGCAATGGTTTCAAATTGTTCTAATGAAAAGGCATACGGTGGATCTGCAAAGACAATATCCGATTGTATTGTGGTTTTATCCAGAAACTTAAATACATCGCTTTTTAGCGCAGTAATGTTCATGTCTAATTGTGCAGCCGTTTTTTTGATAAAGCTCACACAACCATAATCTCCATCTACAGCAGTAATAGTTTCCGTGCCACGCGAAGCAAATTCATAACTGATATTTCCTGTTCCAGCAAACAAATCCAGCACACTGATCTCATGAAAATAATAGTGATTGTTCAGAATATTGAAAAGTGATTCCTTTGCCAAATCGGTCGTGGGTCGCACAGGTAATTTTTTAGGGGCTTGCAGTCGTCTTCCTTTATGTTTTCCAGAAATAATTCGCATCTAAAAATTCGTTAATAAAGTGAAATCATGATGCGGTTGCGGTTGCGGTATGCTTTCGTGGAAATCAAACGTATATTTTTTATCCAAAAAGTCTACATGACGTACATACGTATAGGTGACGGTATACAATACATCACTTTTGTCAATAGCACCTAAAAAGTAGAGTTGAAGTGTATTGGTGTTTAATTGCAGTTGTTCAATGGTAAACAGCAAATAATAGATAAAATCTTCGGAAGAAGCATATTCAAATGAATTATAAAATAGCAACTTCTTTTGTTGTACTGCTATGATTTCAAAATGTGATTTTTGTACATGTACATAAACAGTCGCTTCTTCGGTCTGAGATGATAATTGAAAAATGTTTTCCAACAAAATCGTCGCAAAATGTTTGTAATGAAACGCTCCATATTTTTCAAAAAACAGGTTATTGATGTTTACATACGGAATATACACATTCACCATATCATTATTGGCAACCACATCATACGTCATATAATCATTCGACAAGATTTTGTTGTTGTATTTCAGGTAATCTGCCAGATGTTTATCAGAAAATAATGGTTTTGGTACAAATGTAGAAAGTGCATTCACATGACTTACAGAAATAGATTCAAACGGTTGATCGAGTAGGGTAGCTTCTTCATTGAGAATGTTGCGTACTTCTTTTTCTAGCTGTAGCGGATTGGTAACTTCTGTAAAGTGAAAGTGACGCAACGCCGTAATTTTGTTTGTGATGGTATGTAAAACACAAAAAGAAAGTCCATCCAGAGCGATCTGAATGGACAATTTATTATAATTTGTTGGGTCTATGTTACTGTTTTTTGTTTCCACTTTCAATCTCGTAACTAGTCGGCCAATTTCCAGTATCACTTACTTTTTCAAGTGATCCTACAAAAATCTCTTCTCCATCTATTTCATCTACAGATACAATCTTCTTTTCTTGCTTCAATAATTCAGGGTCTAAATCGTGCAGTACTATATCTTTAGTTACAGAAACTCTAAATACAGATGCCCAATATTTGTTGATTTCTACAGAATCAATAATTTCCATTTTAAATGTTTCTTTGTCGCTTGCAGCATACGGAACAAATTTCATGGTTTTATAACGATCAGATTGCTTGAAAAGCGAATCTTTTACAGGCTTAAATCCAAGTGTATCTACAATTACAGTATCTCTTTGTTTATCAATTTTGTACACCTTATCATAATAGATAAAACTTGAATCTCTACGTTCAATAATAGCAAATTCTGCACTGTCTATAAATGCTTCCAAATCGCTGAAATTTTTAGCATACTTGCCACCTGTAATGGTTTTGTGAGCAGATTGTGCATCTCTAATATCTTTTAAATTACTGATTACAGCAAGATAACGTTTTACTTTTTCTTGCTTAAATTCTACAGGCGCCATAATAGAGTTGTAAATTTTGTATCCAAAAAATACAGAAGCAAGCAAAAATACCACTGAAAAAATAGGTCTTACTTTACGTGGAATTAGTTTTTCAATCACAAATAAAAGTCCAATAGCAACTACAATAGCTACTACTAAAATAATCGGTGTTTTCAATGTTTCAAATGAACCTGGCTCTACGATATCTTTATCTTGTGCTAAAGTGAGTGCAGGTACTAGTAAGAAAGCAATTACGAATGATAAGACTAAATTGAATTTTTGTTTTGCGTGTTTCATCTCTATTAAGAATAGTTTTGTTTTAAGAACATCAATATACGCAAATCTACAATTTTTTTTTAATGGTAAAAGTTTTTGCCTAAAAAAAGCATGTTATATTTATAAAAAAGTAAATGATGCAGAATCATTCAAATTACTTTTCTATTTTCGTCCTAATTTTTCTGTAAAAAGAGTCAATTTGCACGCGTATGGATGCTACTACATTTTATAAATTATTGAAGCATAAATTTCCACATGAAGTTACTTTCAAGCAAGATGTAGTGCTCCACAAACTATGTGAATTTATTTATGGAAATGACCCAGATGCTCTATTTTTATTAAAAGGATATGCCGGAACTGGAAAAACGACCACCATCGGAACCTTGGTGACTCATTTGTGGCATACCAAGAAAAAGTCGGTTTTACTGGCACCAACAGGACGCGCTGCAAAGGTAATCAGCAATTATTCCAAGCGAGAAGCGTTTACCATTCACCGAAAAATATACTTTCCGAAAAAAGATAAAGGTGGCGGCGTACGTTTTGTGTTGCAACCCAACAAGCACCGCGATACGATTTTTATTGTGGATGAAGCTTCTATGATTCCTGATGCGCCAAGTGATTCCAAATTGTTTGAAAATGGTTCTTTGCTCGATGATTTAATGATGTATGTATATTCTGGGCATAAGTGTAAATTGGTTTTGATTGGAGATACCGCGCAATTGCCACCTGTGAAATTAGATATTAGTCCTGCGTTGGACGAACGTACCTTGGAGCTAAATTATGATAAGAATATAACGTTGATTGAACTAGATGAAGTTGTGCGACAAAATACAGATTCAGGAATTCTAGTCAACGCCACAAACTTGCGAGAACAATTGCATGAGGAATTTTATGCGGAATATAAATTTCAACTTTCCAACTTTCCAGACATTGTCCGTTTGATTGACGGATACGAAATTCAGGATGCGATTAGTGAATCGTACTCAGATAATGGCAAAGAAGAAATGGCAATCATTGTTCGTTCCAACAAAAGAGCCAACATTTACAATCAGCAAATACGCAGTCGTATTCTATTCAATGAAAACGAATTGGCTTCGGGCGATTATTTAATGGTTGTCAAAAACAATTACTTTTGGTTACCGCCGACCTCAGAAGCTGGATTCATTGCCAATGGCGATATCATCGAAGTGCTAGAAATCTTCGCCATCAAAGAATTGTATGGTTTTCGCTTTGCAGAAGTCAACATACGCATGGTCGATTATCCCAATCAGAAACCTTTTGAAACCGTATTGTTATTAGATACCATTCATGCAGAAACACCTGCACTTTCCTATGAAGACGGCAATCGACTCTACCAAGAAGTCATGAATGATTACGCAAGTGAAACTTCCAAATACAAGAAATTCTTAAAAGTCAAAGGCAACAAATACTTCAATGCGTTACAGGTAAAATTTAGTTACGCCATTACCTGTCATAAGTCACAAGGTGGACAGTGGCGAACGGTTTTTATTGAACAACCGTATTTACCCAATGGTGTTGGAAAAGAATACATGCGTTGGTTGTATACGGCTATGACACGTGCCAAGGAAAAGCTGTATCTCATTGGCTTCTCTGATGATTTCTTCGTTTCCTAACCAAACTTAATTTTTACCACACAATACATA
>JBCCLS010000261.1:0-5489 GCA_039026835.1 Bacteroidota bacterium
AATGTTGAATGTTTAATGTTAAATTATGAATGTTGAATTGTTTTTTGAAATTTCTCAATACTCAATACTAATATCTAAAAGCTAATTATTACTACATTGTCAAATTACTAAATTGCTACATTATAAAAGCGTCACTTCGAGTGAAATTTCGAAGAAATTTAGTATCGAGAAGTAATTGGTAGCAGATTAAAAACAGTGTAAACAATTAGTTTTCGATACATTTTTATGTTCGCTTTGCTCCATAAAAACACTCAAACAGACGTCTGAGTAAAACAAAAAAAACGTGTATTTGTGATAAGTAAAATAGAAATGTACATATATTAAATATTTGATTCGTCTTTGCAAGCGCAGCGTGGCAATCTGTCTAAACAATAGTAAGATTTGTCTCTCAGCTACACATTAATACATTTTCAAATTACCAAATTCCTAAATTATAAAAAGCGTCACTTCGAGTGGTTTTCGCAATGAAATGAAGAAAAATGTATCGAGAAGTACTTGGAAATAGTAAAAGTAGTTCGTAGAAACTGCCCAAAACCCAAAAGCAAAGCGACCCAAAACCTAAAACCTGATAAACTTTTCAACTTCTTTTTTTAAATGCTGAATTATTCTTTGAAACGTAAACTCCTAAACTTATAAACCTTTCAACTTCTTAATTGTTGATTTGTTTGTTTGTTGATTTGTTGATTCGTTCTTTGAAACTTCGCTACACTATTCCCTATTGCCTAATCACTAATGCCTGATAAAACTTCTCAATACTCAATACTCAGTACTCAATACTAAAAGCTAAAACCCAACACCCAAGCACAATCTCTCTCCAAAAATCAATTGTTTTTACAGTATTTCGTATCTTTATGGGAAAATCCCCAAATAGCAATATAATTGCGCGTAACAGAAAAGAAATTTCAATACACCTGATGCTGTGGCAATATAAAACCACAATTTCTTTCTGTTAGTCAAAACAACAACAGAATTCAACTCCAATCTATACTGTCGATCGCTTTGAGGCAAATGCATGAAGTGTATCACAAAACAATCAAAAACCACTCGATTATCGAGTAAACACGGATCAAAACTGTAATGAAGCATTATTATACATTCACTTTTTGCATCGTATTTTTTAGTCTACAGCTACTGTTGGGACAAAATGAAGGTGCTAATTGGTATTTTGGGACACAAGCTGGATTGAACTTTAGTACTTCACCACCAACCGCGCTTACAAATGGTGCTTTGAGTACCAACGAAGGTGTAGCTACTATTTCCGATGGAAATGGACAATTGCTCTTCTACACAGATGGAAGTCAAGTATATGATCGAAATCACTTGGTTACGCCTAATGGTAGTGGATTAACAGGCAACAGTTCCAGTACACAATCGGCCGTTATTGTTCCCAAACCCGACGATCCAAATATCTATTATATTTTTACAGTAGACTCAGGCGCAGGAACCAACGGATTGCGGTATTCAGAATTTAATCTCACGTTAAATGGCGGTACTGGCGATGTCACTGATGTAAAAAATGTACTTCTTTCTACGCCTACAACTGAAAAAATTACAGCAGTTCAAAAAGCAGATGGCACCAATTATTGGGTGTTGAGTCATTCATGGCAAAACAATGATTTCCTAATATTTGACGTCACGTCGGCTGGTGTCAACGAAACGCCCACTATTCAAAGTATTGGCTCTGTTCATGGTGGTGGTAGTGCAGAATCTATTGGCTATTTAAAAGCGTCTTCCACGGGAGAACGCATCGCCATTGCTCAATATGGAACCAACAGTTATGTAGAACTTTTTGATTTCAATGATGCTACAGGTGTACTTTCAAATCCTGTAAAACTTGAAAATGTATTTTACAGTGGATTTCAATCGGGAGCGTATGGAGTGGAATTTTCACCAAACGCACAATTATTATACATATCAGAATTAAATTTTGACGATGTCACAGCGGGTTCCAACAGTAGAGTGCATCAATTTGATTTAAACGCAGGAGATGCAACAGCCATCGAAAACTCAGATGTAATCTTGTTTGAAACCAATGATTTTATTGGCGCCATTCAAGTAGCCGCAGAAGAAAAAATATACTTGGCAAATGCAGGAAGTCAATTTGTAGATTTAATCGACAATCCAAATGTAATTGGTACAGGCGCCACGTATGTTCATGATGCTATTAGTTTGAACGGACGAACGTGTCGATTGGGATTGCCAACCTTTATCCAGTCGTTTTTTGGAGCGACCATACAATCGGAAAATCTCTGTTTGGGTGATGAAACTAATTTTTCACTGAATCTTTCAGAACCTGCCGTATCGGTTGCTTGGGATTTTGGTGATGGTACTACATCTTCTAGTCTTACGCCAGTGCATACCTATGCAAGTGCAGGAAGCTACACGGTTTCTGTTGCTATTGATTTTGGTTCAGAATCACGTCAAACCAGTAAAGAAGTAACTATTTTTCAAGTGCCAACAGCAAATGCTGTAACGGATTTTTTACTGTGTGATGATATCACCAACGATCAAATAGCAGGATTTGATTTGAGTACTAAAATTGGCGAAGCGCTTGGCGCACAAGATGATCAAATTTTTGAAGTGGCGTTTTATGATTCACTTGAAAATGCAGATACTGACGAAAACCGATTGCCACTCACCTACAACAATACTTCTAACAATCAGGAAATTTTTGTGCGTGTGTTTACATCTTTGCAAAGTAGCTGTTACGATATTACAAGTTTTCGATTGCAAGTAAATCCATTGCCCGTGGCAAATACTGTTGCAGATACTGATTTGTGTGACGATCAAACTAATGACGGTTTTGAAGTAGTCAATCTTAATCAATTTAATAGTGAAGTACTGTTAGATCAAAACGCAAATGATTTTGAAATTACATATCATCTCTCTCAAGACGAAGCCACCAATGACATCGGCGCATTGCCAGTCAATTTTCAAACCATTGACAATCCGCAAGAATTATTTGTACGTATTGAAGCTGTTGGAAATCCCTTGTGTTTTGATACTACCAGTTTTGAAATTACCATTACGCCTGCGATTATTGCCAATGCAGTAGATGATTTGTTTGAATGTAGCTTTTTGGACAATCCGAATGCAGCTATGTTTGATTTGGCTTCTCAAAACGATGAAATTTTAGATGGACTTACGGGAAATTACCAAATCACATATCACCTGAGTGCACAAAATGCAATGATGAATGTGGAATCCATTTCTAGTTCCTTTGTAAATACCACAAATCCTCAGCAAATCTATGTACGTATTGAAGATACCGCCAATGATAGTTGTTTTGATATTGTTGATTTTTCAGTGAATGTCTTACCAACGCCTATCATCAATGAGCAAGAAACGCTGTATTTGTGTACTGATGGAAATGTAGTATTGTCTTCTGGAGTTGTAGCAGATTTTTATACTTGGTCTAACGGAGAAACAACGGAAAGTATTATTGTAGACACGCCAGGAACGTATACTGTGGAAATTGGAAATAGTTACACAGTTTTTGGCGAAACACAAAATTGTAGCAATGTCAAAACCTTTACAGTCATTGAATCTGGTCCAGTCTTAGCGATTGATGTAACAATTACTGATTGGACACAGTTTGAAAACACTATTCTAATAACCGTAGATGGTTTGGGTGATTATGAATATTCATTGGATGGAATTTCCTATACAGATTCCAATCTTTTTGAAAACTTACTTTCTGGCGAATACACCGTGTATGTTCGGGATAAAAACGATTGTGGAATTGTGACGGCGCCAGCATATTTACTCAACTATCCACGATTTTTCACTCCTAATAACGATGGCGTGAATGACAATTGGCAGATTGTAGCTTCGGATAGCGATCCATCACTTCAAATCTTTATTTTTGATCGATATGGAAAACGACTCACAACCTTAAATCCAACTTCTATCGGTTGGGACGGAAATTACAACGGACAACGGATGCCATCAGGAGATTACTGGTTTCGCGTGGAAAGGCCTATGAATGGAAACGTATATACGGGACATTTTACACTAAAAAGATAAACGTCCAAAGCCAACTTCACCTAGAATATAATTGATAATCAACTGCAATTTCAAAAGAACTTAAACAATTAAATATCAACCACATACAAACTTTTACATACAATCTAAAAGCTCCATAAAAAAAGCTGCTTAGGTTTTTGTAATTTTCTCCGCTGCTTTTGATCAAAACCTCCTGTACTTTTTATAGTTTTCTGCTTTGCTTTTTAAAATGATGTAAATACTTTAAATTTTTAGTAGATTTTTAATCGAAATACGAAACTATGCGTATTGTAGATTCCCTTATAGTATCGGATTTTTGAAACCATAAACAGCGATTTCATGCAAAAAACACTTACACAAAACGATCGGAAGAAAATACAGCAGAAAATTTGGGGAACTGTTGGTATCATTTTGTTTGCTATTGCAATGTTTACAGCCATCTACTTTTTTGTATTGCGAAATTTTTTAAAAAATGGAGATGATTTTGGATGGATTCCAACCGTCATTCTAAGTCTGTTTGCCATCTTCTTTTTAGGAATTGCTGCGTATTTGATTCAGAATTTTTCACAAGATTTAAAAATTGGCGTCAAAAATTGCATCGAAGGTGTTGTGGAAGACAAACGACTCAATATTAAAAAAACCTCAAGACATCGCACAGGAAGAGGACGCAGTAGCAAATCGAGCACACAACGATATTATTATATCACAGTCAACGGGGAAGCTCACAAAATACCGTACGACATGTACACCAAAGCGAAAGTTGGCGATACTATTTACTTTGAGGTGACACCAAATTCAAAAATCATCTTATCCTATACAATTCTCAAAAGTGAAGTCGCTACAGCACTTCAAACTGCTCCCAAAATCCGCAAAGGTGCGTATCCAACATCACGACAAAAACAATCGCGTTTAACTAGAGAAGACAAAGCAACAATCCGCGACTTGTATGATAAAGGATTGCGAAGACGCTTTATGTATATTTCCATTGTAGGATTGCCTATTTTCGGACTAGTTTACAATGGATTATGGGTATTTGCTCTATTTATATTTCCACTACCGATTATTTTATTGTACCAAGTATACAAAGCAATACTACTGTATATACATACCAAAAAATCCATTCGTGAGGGCAAGAAAAATGTAACCACAACACAAGTTATTGACAAACTATTTACGACCATCACTAAAAACGGGCGCAGCAGTTCAAATTACAAACTGAAAACAACCTACAAAACCATTATTGTTCCTGAACATGTGTATGGCAACGTGCACACAGGCAACGAAATTGTTGTGCATGAAGCGATGTATACTACAGCAGCAATTGGACTTACCGTAGACGATCACTATTATTCATTTTATACTGATTTTTAAAAATCACGTAAAAATACGTGTAAAAAACACCTTCTAAAGACCTATATTTGAACTACTTAATTATCAGATTTATTTAAAACATACACACTTAATACAAATATACCATTATTTAG
>JBCCLS010000262.1:0-5477 GCA_039026835.1 Bacteroidota bacterium
CAAAACTAACATTTTTGAAATTGGTGTGCTGTAACAATGGTTACAGATACAAACGCAGCTAAAACGCGAATTCTTTTTATCAAAAATGTGTTGAAAAATAATGAAAAAAAGCAATCTAAAAATAGATTTTTGATAAAATTTTAAGAGTAAAATGATTATTTTTCAAAAACGGATTGCGATTTTGGTTTTATTGTATTGAAAAAACGGTCTCAACACTAGTTGTAGTTCCTTGAATGTTTATGAGAAGAAGTGTGATTTTCTAAAGTGAATTTAGTACAAAATCGTCAACTGTAATGCTGGAAATTCGTGTTGTTTGCCTTGTCGTTGTTGATCGAATTCTAGGGTAAGATGATTTTTATGGGACGTTTGAAAGTGAATGCAACTATTGTCTTCTATTTGTGAGGTAAATTGTTTGTTTAGTTTTTCGGTTTCAACTTCAAAGATCACTTTCGTCAATTGTTGCAAACCATTTGTATGGTGGATCGGTTCGGTAGATTTCTTTTGTACACCTCGATACGGCAATCGAAATATCCACGGCAGTTGCGGCTGCGCTTCATTGGGAATGATATCTATAGACATTTCGTTTGGAAAATACGCAGGCTGATACGTTTGCGCATCGGCAAATAAATCATCTGTGGATGCCGAGTTGACAAAGCACAAGCCAAAAGGCGAATGATTGTTTTCTGAAAACTGTGAGCGTTCCCACAACTTCGTAGGTGCGGTAACTTTACTCTGAATTTCAGTTGCGTCGCGAACCCAAAGAATTTCTAAGAAGAAATTTTCAAAATAAAATTTACGATTCTCGGTTCCTTGTCCTAGATGAATTCTGCTGCTACCTTCTGTGCAGCCAAAACGAATTAAATTTTCAGCTTCATTCCCTTTTTGCGTAGAAAAGATATAAATATGATCAACAACATACGAATTCAAATTTTATAGCGCTTCTATCTTCTTCATGATTTCTTCTGCTTCCGCTGTTTTCTGATCACTTAATTTTCTATTGGTAGTCGATAAGTTGAAAGCTTCTTGGGTAAGTTTATTGTATTTCTCGTACAATTTGTCTTTTTCAGACTTCTTTTTGAATAATCCAAACATAATTTTTTCTTTTTCGTAATTTTTCTAGCACTGTAAAGATACGACTTATACAACAGAAAAGCCAAAGCTTTCTGCGGTAGAAAGTCTTTGGCTTTTCAAGGATTGATATTTAGGGGATTTCGAACTGTATAGTGGTTCTTTAAAAAAATGTTACTTTTCCGTCGCTGATGTCATACATACCACCAACAATTTTAATGTCTTCATCACGTTCCATATCAGCCAACACAGGACTTTGCTTGCGAATGTTTTCAATGGTCATTTCTACATTTTTGATGGCAACATTGTTGACAAATTCTATATTTTTTGAATTGCGTAGGCTTTCATCAGCAGGTTCAGCAACCGCTTCTACAGCAGGTTCAATTTTGTTGATTAATGCGGTTAAATTTCCAAGTCGCGCATGATCGCAGGCACCTTTTACAGCACCACAACTTGTGTGACCTAAGACAACAATTACCTTTGTTCCTGCAAGCTTACATGCAAATTCCATGCTTCCCAAAATATCTTGATTTACAAAATTTCCGGCAATACGAACACTGAAAATATCTCCAATTCCTTGATCAAAGATAAGTTCGGAGGACACGCGTGAATCAATGCAACTTAAGACGGTTGCAAACGGATATTGTCCTGTACTTGTATCTGAAACTTGATCTAATAAGTCGCGAGAAACCTGCATATTTTCCATAAAGCGTTTATTTCCATCCTTCAAAGCTTCAATTGCTGAGTCAGGAGTCATCAATGCTTGTGTTTCTTTAGTTTGTGCTTTCATGTATAATTACTAAGTGTTTTTAGAGTTATTATTGTAGTTGTATGGTAGATTTGTTATTCACGATAAGTATTGGAACGTGAATGTTTTGAATGGCGTCTCTGATATTTGACGTTAAACTGCGCAAACGTTTGCTATTTTTCTTTGGATGCGGATTAAAACACAACAGTCCAATATTATTTTTAGCAACATATTTTGCAATATGATTCATGGCATTACTTCCGTTTTCAAACTCAAAAGTAACGACATCTTCTGGCGATTTTTTGGCTGAGGTTGCCGCAGTATCATTGTACACATAAAATCGTTTGATCGGATTTGTAAGATGTTTACGTAAATCATTTGCCATTTCTAGCGGTAGTTCGTCCGCAGTCGTATTGAGCATTCCCAGAGATGCGATTTCTGAAGATCGCAATGCTTTTTCTCTTCCAGAAATTAATACAGAACATTCAAACGTATTGATCACAAACTTGGTAAAACTATCGCCTGCAAGTTTGATGAATTTTGGTTTGCGCTTTCCCAATACAATAATATCTGGACGCAATTGCTGAATGTGTGCTGTTACTTCCTCCTTCAAATTTCCTAATACACAATGTGTAGTGACAGAAATATTAAATTTTGTAGCAACGTCTTTGGCAATAGTTTTGAGTTGTGATTTTTTGCGAATCCGCATCTCATCCATACTACGCATGGTTGTAAATTGACTTTCCGATTTTGCAATATCAGAAGGTTTTAACACATGCATCATCGCAATACTTCCTCCAATAATTTTAGAGAGATTTACCGCATTTTCCAAGGCAACTTGACAGGTTTTAGAAAAATCTGTCAAGACCAATAATTTATATTTTGGCGTGCTCATAATCTAGTTTTTTAGTTGAATGCATGCGCTTATGCGCTTTTCTTAAGTTTGAAGAATTCAATGAAACTAGGTGGATTTTCCACAACGCCACGTTCAGAAATGAGTTTAATATCAATATTTCTGTTGCGAGCTTTGGCTGAAAAATCTTCTAGGATTTCAATAATGTCATTGTCTAAAAATTGTGTTTGTCGCACATCAATTTCTAAAAACGTATCTCTTGGCAAGCTGTCCAATTCTTTTAAAATGGCCCCTTTGTTGAAAAACGTTACTTCTTCTGCAAATGTCATTTTAATTTTATGCTTTCCGTTGCTTTTGTCTTCAATGTGAAGAAAATGTGAGTTTTGAAAACTTTTGTACAAAATGACAACAATACCCACAGCAAGACCTAAGCCAATTCCCCATAATAAGTCAATAAATACGATACCTGTAATGGTCACGATGAAGGGTACAAACTGCATCCAACCTGCCTTCCACATGTTTTTAAACGTAGCTGGTTTTGCTAATTTATATCCAACTAATAATAAGATAGCCGCCAACACTGAAAGTGGAATCAGATTCAACACTGTAGGAATTAAAATCACAGAAATCAATAAAAAGAATCCGTGAATAATTGCTGACATTTTTGTGCGTCCACCTGATTGAATATTGGCTGAGCTTCGTACAATTACTTGTGTAATTGGCAATCCACCGATCAATCCAGAAACAATGTTTCCAGCACCTTGTGCAAATAACTCTTTATTTGTCGGTGTTACACGCTTCAGCGGATCTAATTTATCAGTTGCTTCTACACATAATAAGGTTTCTAAACTTGCAACTAAAGCAATAGTAAACGCCGTTAGTAATACTTCAGGATTGGTGATAGCTGTCCAATTAGGAAACTGGAATTGTCCTAAAAATGACGCCATATCTTCTGGTACCGGAACACTCACTAAGTTTTTTTCAGCAATGGCAAGCGATCCAGAATCACCTAGAAAAATATAAAATAAAATTCCGACTACAACCGCTACTAGTGGACCTTGGATGAGTTGAAATATTTTTGCTCTTTTCATCAAAAATGTCCAAGCAATTAAAATTCCCAATCCAATAACGGCAATCACCGTATTACCTAAACTGATGTTAGAAAACGTATTTCCAATAGCGGTAAAAGTGCCTTCTCCTTTGGGTTGAATATACCCGAAAAAGAGCGGTATTTCTTTTAATATGATTATAATACCAATTCCTGTGAGCATTCCTTTGATCACGGAAGAGGGAAAGAAATATCCAATAATTCCTAATTTTAAAACTCCGAATAGTATTTGAATGACTCCTGCAAGAACGACCGCAACTAAGAAATTTTGGAAACCAAGTGAGCCAATAGCTGTTAAAACGATCACAGCCAAACCAGCGGCAGGACCACTCACACCAATTTGAGAACCACTAATGATTCCGACAACAATTCCTCCAATAATTCCAGCAATTAAACCAGAAAAAGGAGAAGCTCCACTGGCTACAGCAATTCCTAAGCAAAGTGGTAGGGCGACAAAGAAAACGACAATACTAGCGGGGAAATCCGCTTTTAAATTTTTAAAAGGGTTTGAACTATGCATGATAGTAAATGTTTAGTGAATGGAAGCAGTTTAATATGCTTTCGATTCGTTGTTAGCGTAATAATTTTTAAGTGTAATGATTTTTTGAACTGTTCTCTAAGTGTGTGAGAATGCAGAGAAAAGCTCTAGGTGTTGTACATTGCTGTACATAGAGGTGTACTTATACCATTTCTGGTGGTGGAATCAATATTTCAATGCTGTGTGAAAGATCTGATCTTTGTAAATAAAAGTGAGCATTGTACAAAGACAAATCAGTTACCAAAGGCATTACATGACTTGAATCGTGAGTTACTTTTTCGTCTTTTTCAGACGTATCTTCTAATTCTTTTTCAGAATCATCTTCAAAATCATAATCGACAAGTTCGTAAGAGGTGTCTGCTAAAAGGGTATAGGTTTTAATAACAGGCTGTAAAAACAAAGCACACAATACCAATATAAAGGCAATTTGCCTTACAATTTGAAAAATATATGTGCGTGTTTGTAACATATTAGCAATTAATGACTTTAAAAACCAAATCTGAATAGAATTTAACAATACTATCTTTTCCCACGGTTACATCTGTTAAAGATGGCAAATGTATAGAAAAATAGCGTTGCTGATGTGCACCTTCAATCACTGTAGAAATAAGCATGTTAGGATACTCAAAATCTGGATTAATTTCTGTTACCATATTACTAACACGTTGTACTACGCGTTTGTATACTTTGTAATATCCTTTCTCATTCTCAGAGTCAATATCTTTTGTGTGATATGCCTTCGAAGACTCAGCAATGATAATCCTATTCAAAATTATTTCGTCAATATAAGAAAATGAATTGTCAACGTCAACTTTGCGTGTTAAAATTTCAATAGCAGCGGCTAATTTGTCCTTTTTTGATGGAATATTGTTGGTGGCAAACACAAGTCGGTACTCCACCCAACTCCAATACCAACAAATTAAATACACCAAAAGCATGTGTTTGCTTTCAAAATAACGATAGATAGAACTTTCATTAGAACCTATAGACTGTCCAAGCTTTTTAAACGTAAAGGCTTCAAAACCTAGTTCGTCAATCATTTCAATACTTCTAGAAACAATTTTTTTTCCCAATTCAGAAGACTCAGGATTTTTAGTGTATAGCTCTTGACTGATTACGATATGTACTTGTAAATTTTCCATACAATGTCACAAATATAATA
>JBCCLS010000263.1:0-5462 GCA_039026835.1 Bacteroidota bacterium
AATTCTTAGCTGTTCTCGACTGCGCTCGAACTGACAATATATATTTCACTTCTACTTGGTTTTAGAAATAAACCTATAAACTTATCAACTACATTTCAAACTTTTCACCCAAAAAAACCAACACTTGGTACACTTTTCGCTTTCAAATAACAAACGTATTCCTTTTTGCGTTATAGATACAATACTTTTACAATTCAACTGATAGAAACATGAAAACACATATTATCGCAGCCGTTCTGCTTTTAACGACACTTACGGCATACGCACAGAAAAAAGAAAAGATCCGAGGAAATAGAGAAGTCACGACCGTTATTTATGAAATTGATGCATTTACCAATTTAGCAGTAAAAGAAGGATTGGAAATCATACTCATCAATGGAGAAACTCCCAAAGTAGAAGTCATTGCCGATGAGAATTTACACGAAGTTTTTACTATTGATGTTGTAGATGGTACACTACGTATTGGAACTACTATGGACATTCGCAGTCATAAGAAATTGGAGATTTTTGTCACAATTTCTCAAAGTTTGGCCAAAATTGATGTAGATGATAAAGCCATCATTAAATCTATGACTACTTTGAATATTGACACCGCAGAAATTAATGCGCTGGGCAACTCTGAATTGGACTTGCGCATCAAAGCAGATTCACTCGCCATCAACAGCTATGGAAAAAGTGAACACAAATACGAACTCTTTACGCAAAAGTTAGCCATTAATGCTTTTGAAGATGCAGACATGGAAATTACCGTAACTGCCGATAGCATTGCTGCACGTGTAGAATTTGCAGAGGTAAAGCTTAAAGGGCGAACATCAAAATTGACCACCGAAGTGAAAGAAAGAGGCGAACTCATTGCACATGAATTGACGGCAACCAATGTTCATGTCACTACTACCGAACAGGGAAGAGCTGTAGTACATGCTTCTAAAAGTATTGAAATTTCAGCACAGCAACGCTCTGAAATAGACTTGTTGGGCACGCCAAGTTCCATCATCATTCTAAAATTTGAACAAGAAGCTGTTTTACGCAAAATCAGTGACGCTAACAAAGGATTTTTGAAACGGATTTTTTAGACGCGGCTTCGCCTTTTGGACACGCTTACACTTTGGTATCGGCTGACGCCTGTTAGTCACGCTTCGCTTTGGTATCACTTCGCTGTTGGTAGATTGGTATTTTTTGTTTATCCGTGGATTTGATACGTCACTGCGAGGAAGCATGACGCGGCAGTCTGTTTATCGTAGTACGGTTTCGTTTTTTGAAGTATGAGATTGCGACAGCTATGCCTCGCAAAGACGAATCAAATAAATAGATAAATAAACACATGAATCCATTTTCAAATTATCACACTGAGAAAACCGTATCTTTGAGGCATCTTAAATTTACGATTCCATGGATTTCTTTACGATTATGATCATTTTGATTACACTGGTTGTCTTTGTATTTATAGTACTGATTGCCTTTGTCATGAAAAAATCAAAAGATGTCAAAAATGATGCTTTTTTGGAAGATGAACGTAATAAAATGCTTCAAAATGTGTTGAAAAAGCGTAAAAAACTCATTCCGCATACCTCAGATTTCTACTTGCAAATTACGGATGCCATGACGTTTCAAAGCACAGCCGCGGTAACGAATACCAAAATTTCAGGATTGTTGTACAATACACAACGAAAGTCAATAGCTGCTTTTGAACGTATAGAACGCGGAGCAAGTACCAAAGGACAACTCGTAGCGATCACCAAAAAACACACCTTTCGATATGAATTTCAACAGCTGGAAATAACGTTCTTTTGTGATGATGAATTGGTAGGATCGTTGGATAAAACTGGAATTTTGTATGATACAGACAAAAAAGCCATCGGACAATACAAACGGATACAAGACACAAATGCTGTCATCCTGCATAACAAAACTATTGCTACGCTTCAAAAAGCAGCAGTGTATGACAATTTGGACGCAGTTTCAGAAGTTTCCAAAGTGTTTGAAGAATTCAATTATGGGACTCCACTCCTATCGGTAGACGAATCACTTACACCAGAAGCCAAAAAGTGGTTGACAGCATTGGCCATTTTTGAAATTACCTTCTATGGAAATACGCTTGTTGCCTAACTCAAAAGACAGGTTTACGTATTTATAATTCTATTTCACGATAAACTTTCATAATTTTAATTGTCAAAATCAATCAAATTATGAAAAAAATATATGTTTGCTATCTGCTCTGTCTATCAGTGATGATGAGTTATGCACAAGAAAAAAACAAATCGATTACTTCTATAAACACTACTAAAACTGTCGTACCATTTATTGATCAGCTGCAAAATGGCGAAAAATTTACCGTACATTACAAATCCACAGGATGTTTTCACAGCAACAACGAAAACATGACCTTTCAACGGGAAAACGATGTATATTTTGTGATTTGTAACAAGCAAAAAAAGAAACTTACCGCAGATTTTATGGAAAGCATCCGAAACTTTGAAACGGAATTAGCACAAAAACACGATTTGGGTTGTACGACTGTTGATAATTATTTGGTCATTTACAACGATGTACATCGCGTCATTACTGATGGAAGCTGTAACTGGAACGGTTATCAGAAACTGAAAAAGCTATTTGGGTTTGTTGCGTAATGGCATATGTAGAGTTGAATTTATTAATCTTAATGAATCATATATCACCTTATTTTAGTCTAAAAACACTTTTAAAAAACTACTCATATTTTACTTAAAAAGAAGAAAACATTAACTCACAAATGCATTGTATTGTTCAGGTTTTCAAAGGTTACCAAATTCTTAATTAAAAGTTAAATAAGAAAAATCTTAACTATTTGTTTATATTTTCTATCTTAAAATTAAACAAAAGTTGTAATTTGTAGGAAATTAACCTTTTAAACACAAAAATTATGAGTTTACCAATTTCCTATCAAATCGTGGGTACGTATGGTTTTTTTCCGTTTGGCGTGCTAAGCAGTCCATTAAATACTGCTTTACCAAATTTAAATATTATGACCAGTAGCATTGATCAAATTTTAGATGCTGTAGAAGCTAGAGTGAATAGCTTTCCTCCTAATCCGAATTCTTTACAAATTACAACTGTTAACAATAACACAGCACGAGTTAGTTATAAATTTGATCCAAATTCTTCTCTTAAACCTGTTAATGCACTGATGCCTTCAGCTGGAATCAGAACTGTTAGAACAAGAAACTATACACCTGAAAATTCAAGTGCTCCAACTTTTACTGGAGTAATTCAATATTATAGATCAGTAACAGTTTATGCCAAAAATGATCCAAATAAAACAAAATTTACTATTAATCTTCGATCACAAGGTCAACCAGATGTTGTTAACACAACATTTTTCCAGCAATTAGCAGACTTTAATAGTCCTGTTGAAGTTTTAGGATTTTTATTACCTTACGAAGTTGTTTCATACAACATAATACAAAGAACTGTCTTAATAGAACTAAAAGGAAGACTATTAAATAATTATACTAAAGTATCTAATTTACTTGATAAAAAATCAGATGAAATTAGTACTGCTTTTGATAAAGGAGAAACACGTATGAGATATCATATCGATTTCGATAAGGATGAGGATGAGGATAAGAAATAATTTCAGATAAAAATTGGAACCCACTTTACATCTGAAATTGTAAAGTGGGTTTTCCTTTTACCAATTAACAATATTTAATTCATTATCTTCCAAACACATGCAACGTAGCTCTGCGTCTCGATGTATTTTTAGTATCGTAAACAAACGTTATTTTTCGAATGATTCGGTTGCGACCCTGTAAGTCGATTACACGAGAATCGCTGCGTCTGCTGAAAGTATGTTTAAGCTTGATTTCTTCTGTATTTCCATTTCCATAATGTACAATCATTCGGTGCATGTTGAGCGAACCTTTGGACACTACGAGTTTTAATTTTCGAAATGTTCCTTCATGCTTTCCAACGCGAATGACATCCTTGTCCAATCGGTAATTTACTTTTTTACTGCCTAATTTTTCCCAGTTGTCTTTGAATGTTTCTGCTGGTGCAGATTCAAAACTTGACAATCCTATGAATAAAATCGCGCTCAAAATGAGGGTTGTATATAATCTCATCGTATTCCTTTTTAAAGTTATCAAAATGTATTGTCTAAAATATTTGATTCTATGACTTACGATTTTTGAAAAGGTTTAATTGGATTTATGATTTTTGATATACGATTGTTGATTTTAGATTTTTTTGTACGTCACTGAGGGAAGCCCACGACGCGTCAATCTAAAGCAAAGCGTGACTAACAAGCGAAGCCAATACCAAAATACGAACAGCGAAGCATGACTAACAGGCGAAGCCAATACCAAAATACTAACAGCAAAGCGATTCTAAAAGGCGAAGCAGATACCAAAATACTAATAGCAAAGCGTTACTAACAGGCGAAGCCAATACCAAAATACGAACAGCGAAGCGTGACTAACAGGCGAAGCCGATACCAAAATACGAACAGCAAAGCGATACTAACAGACAAAGCCGATACCAAAATACTAAGAGCGAAGCGTTACTAACAGGTGAAGCCAATACTTAAATAACGTGAGTTCAGGATAATTTTTATCCAATTCTTTGGAGTTTATCGATATTGATGCTGGGTTTAGTTGGATAAAAAGAATATGCTATAAGTCCTGCGATCAAATTCGTAATAAAATTATCAAAGCTTCTGTGTCTAGTATGCTCAATTTGACATACATTTTTAAGAATATCATTTACAGATTCTATCACAGCTCTTTTTCTAAGCATTAGTTTATCATAAATATGCATCAAGGTATTTTTCATATTCTTTTTAATTTTAGTCACTAAATGGATTCCATCAACAAAAAGTTGTGCAAATAAGTCCTTTCCGATGTAGCCTCTGTCAGCAAAAATTTTTCCAAAGACACGTTTGTGAAAACTCTTGTCTTTTAGCGGTTGTCTATCATCGACATTGCCTTGTGTAATAAGAAAATCAATGATTTCTCCTCGTTCATTGATGACAATATGTAACTTAAATCCAAAGAACCATCCCATGGTAGCTTTGCCTTTTTTGGCAGTATGAGCAAATACTTTATTTTGTTTTTCCCTTTTGTAATGACATACTTTTATAGCTGTAGAATCCAAAAAAGATATTCCAGAACATTCTCCCAAACAGCGCATTTGGAGAAATAACACCATGGGAACAAGACACCTCTTTTTCAGTTCCACAAAACGATTATAAGAAACTAAATCTGGAAAATCTTCTCTCATGTGTTTGCAAACATGATGTATATAAAAATGTTTAAAGTTTCTGTATCCGCCAAGATGAAATAAAATCATAATCGTTATAATTTCACTCTGTGAGAGTTTAGTAGCGCGTCTACGTTTTTGAATATAATTTGGGGAGTTTAAAGCATTTTGATCTATCACTTGATTAACTTCTAGGGAAAAATCATCAATTAAACAGAAAATTTCGG
>JBCCLS010000264.1:0-5452 GCA_039026835.1 Bacteroidota bacterium
ATAAATGGTATTTCTATCCACCATCTTTCTGTCTTATTACTCTTGTAAAAAATCATTTCTTCAACTTCATTCGGTACAATATACTTTAAATAGTCTTCTTTTGAGGTAAAAGGGTAATCTTTTACGCGATAATTAACACCTTCTATAAAGTACCAAATCATTTGTGCCACAAGCATTGCCGTGATTTCTTCATCTTTAGAATTCTTGTATTCAAAGATACCAAAAGAAGAAACTTTATCACTGATACCGGCATATCGACTGATGGCGCAAATTTCTTTTCCGTCCAAACCATTAGGCGACGTACTTTGGTTTCCGCTCATCTCAGAAGATTTTACAGCAGACAAATCAATTCCGACAATATCGGCATCACGTGTAATAGGCTCTACAATGCTTATATCGTGAGATACTTGCCCCAAACGATATGCATCAAAGAACAGTTTCTGCATCAAATCAATCTCTTCCTGCGAATTGAAATAGGTTTGATAGCCAATATTACTGTAGTTGAACAAATTGTGTGGCATTTCGGTGATAATTTTTCCCATGTACGAGTGATTACTCACCGCTTCCATCGCCGAACCAAAGTCAAATTTGCTATCCACATTGACAATATTGACCGTTTGTTCTAAATTGTCGTACGAACGGTACATGGCATACATTAAATCCTGACTGCCTCCTAAAATAATTGGGATGATATTTTTTTTGAGCAAAGGCTCCATAATAGTTTTGAGCGCTACATACGTGTCATCAACTGTATTGCCTTTGTAAAGATTCCCCAAATCAACAATACTGTGATTCCAGTTGCCTGGGAATAAACTATACAATGCTTTTCGAATTTCTAATAAATCTAAGTTTTCACCTAAGTAATTGATATCGCTTCGATTTTCCAATACTGCAATAACCGCAAATTTGGTAGTTGGTGAAAATTCAGGAATGCCGTGTTTGGACGTATGAATGTCCATTTGGTTTCCCAAAGCTTGTTTTGATAATAGTTCATTATGAGCCATCAATAAATCATTGACCGGCGATAAAAATTCGAACTCCATTATTTTTTAGCTTTTGCCTTTGCTTTTGTTTTTTTCTTTGGTGCTTTTGCTTCAATCATTTTTTGAACTTCTTCTAATGTTAGCTTGGTAGCGTCTACTGTTTTTGGAAGTTCTATTTTTATTTTTCCTTGAATGATGTTGCTTCGTCCCCAACGGGCTTTTTCTACTCGAATGCCTTCTGCTTCCCAGTTATGGATGACTTTTTCGCGTTCTTTTTTCTTCTTATCTTCAATCAATTCTTCAATATCTGCCTGAGAGAGATTTTCAAAATCATATTTCTTATTGACATTGATAAAAATGCTGTTCCACTTTAAGAAAGGACCAAAACGTCCTACACCTTTGGTAACGTCATGTCCTTCATATACTGCAATAGGCGCGTCTGCTTTTTCGCGTGCATCAATCAATTCTTTGGCTCTGTCCATTTCTACACTCAGTGGATCTTCGCCTTTATCGAGTGAGATAAATTTCTTTCCAAATTTTACATACGGACCATAACGCCCGTTGTTTACCTCAACCGTTTGGCCTTTGTAATCGCCCAGCGTTTTTGGCAATTGAAATAGATTCATTGCTTCTTCAAACGTAATGGTATTAAGTTGTTGATCTGGTCCAAGACTGGCAAATTTTGGCTTTTCTTCGTCATCTACAGTTCCTACTTGAACCATTGGACCAAACTTACCGAGTCGTACACTGACTTGCTTTCCAGATTCAGGATCTACTCCTAGAATGCGTTCCCCAGATTCGCGTTCGGCATTTTCTTTTACATCTTCTACTGTCGGATGGAAATCTGCATAAAAATCTTTCATCATCACTTTCCATTCTTCATTTCCAGAAGCAATGTCGTCAAAGTCCTGCTCTACTTTGGCCGTAAAGTTATAATCTAGTATAGATGAGAAATTTTTCACCAAAAAATCATTCACAATCATTCCAATATCAGTTGGTACTAACTTTCCTTTGTCAGAACCTACTTTTTCAGTCAATTGCTTTTCAATGATTTTATCTGCTTGTAGCGTGAGCTGCTCGTATTTACGTTCAACACCTTCTACTGTTCCTTTTTCAATATATCCTCTATTTTGGATGGTAGAAATAGTTGGCGCATACGTTGATGGTCGTCCAATACCCAATTCTTCCAATTGTTTTACCAGCGATGCTTCGGTGAAGCGATACGGAGGTTTGGTATACCGTTGTGTTGCGGTGATGAAGTCATTCGTAACTTGTTCACCCACAAATAATGCAGGCAACATGCCGTCTTGTTCTTCTTCGTCATCGTCTTTTCCTTCTAAATATACTTTTAGAAATCCTTCAAATTTTAGCACTTCTCCATTTGCTGTAAAGCGCTCATCATGTGTATTGGCTTCTATTTTAGCGTTGGTACGTTCCAGTTTGGCATCGCTCATTTGTGACGCTAACGTACGTTTCCAAATTAATTCATATAAGCGTACTTGATCGTATTCAGCGTCTACTGTATGATTTGCCATATTCGTTGGACGAATGGCTTCGTGCGCTTCCTGTGCGCCTTTGGCTTTGCTTTTGTAATTTCTTGGATGACTGAATTCTTCACCATACGAACGAATGATTTCCTCCTGCGCTGCGTTTTTAGCATCATTTGAAAGGTTGACACTGTCCGTTCTCATATAGGTAATTAAACCTGCCTCGTATAAACGTTGTGCCAACGTCATGGTTTTACTTACTGAAAAATATAGCTTTCGCGATGCTTCTTGTTGTAATGTTGATGTGGTAAATGGCGCCGCAGGTGATTTTTTAGCAGGCTTGGTTTCTAAATTGGCAATGTTGAAATCGGCTCCTGCATTTTTAGCCAAGAAACTTTTGGCTGCTTCGTGTGATGGAAATGTTTTGTTGAGTTTTGCTTTGAACTTTTTTCCTTTCGAGTTGAAAAATTCGGCAGCAATTTTATAAGAAGCTTGCGGCGTAAAGTCTTGAATACTGCGTTCGCGTTCTACAATTAATCGTACAGAAACAGATTGCACGCGTCCGGCAGACAAGCCACCTTTTACTTTTCTCCACAATACTGGCGAGAGTTCGTATCCTACCAATCTATCCAGAATTCTTCGAGCTTGCTGTGCATTGACCAAGTTATAATCAATATCTCTAGGATTTTTGATTGCTTTTTGAATCGCTGTTTTGGTAATTTCGTGGAATACAATTCGTTTGGTGCGCTGCGGATCTAGCTTTAGCGTTTCTGCCAAATGCCAAGCAATCGCTTCTCCCTCGCGATCTTCATCACTAGCGAGCCATACAATTTCGGCTTTCTTAGCTAAATCTTTTAACTTCTTTACTACTGCTTTTTTGTCGCTAGAGACAATATATTCAGGTTCAAAATCGCCCTCAACATTTACTCCTAATTCTTTCGATGGTAAGTCTGCAATGTGACCAAAACTCGATTCAACTTTGTATTCTTTTCCAAGAAATTTTTCAATCGTTTTAGCCTTTGCTGGTGACTCAACAATTACCAGATTCTTTGCCATATAAATTTTTTTCAGACTACAAAAATAGTTAGATTTTTAAAAATTGACACTATTTTTTGTGTATGACGTTTGTTCTGAACCTTAATTTTTCAGTTTTTTCAGGCTTAAAAATCATACTTTATACCTATGGTAAATGCGCCAAATTGCTTGTCTCCCAGATAATTTATGTAGGGTGAGAATTCATATTTAAAAACAAGTCCAATTTTTTTGTAGTGCAATATGGAGAAAAGTCCATAATTGATTTTTTCCTCAAAGAAATTACTAGAATCGTTATTGAAAAATTCATTGTTGGGCGAATGCAACTCGTAACCGAGATACGTTCCACCTTCTACCCCAAAATCACCAAAACGTTTTTTAAGACCTGAATGCATATTGAGACTCAGTTCACCTTTATTAAAACTGCGCATGTCATTTTTGAAACGCAGGTTTCTAAATTGTAACGACATTCCATAGGTGAAGAAATAATTTTTTTTGAGCTTTTGATCTTCCGTAAATGACAATTCTACAACATACGAACCAATGAAATTGTAGTCGTTTGGACGCACAAAACCATTGAAGCCCACCATCAAATCCAATTGTTCGTAAAATGGCACCTCTTTTTTCTTGGTTTGTTGCTTTTTATGTTTCTTAGGCAACAGCGTTGGTGCTACCAATTCCCAAGGATATAATTTTAACCCAGCTCCTTCCCTATAGAATTCATCATTCGTATCCAAAAAAGTGCTGGTTCCCTTTTCATCAAATGAAGCGTTCTTTTGAGGGTTTTGCAAAAAGTAATCGCTGGTATTTTCCTGTGAATTTTTATCCTTTTCAACAAGTTGCGAATGATGCGCAGTCTTTATCTGAACTAACCCATTTTTCTCTCCATGTAGGTTGTTAGAAGTAGAATGCTGCTGCGCTGTAGCATTGAATGTACCGACTGAAGTATCGATTTTGACAGGACTGGCATCATTCGCGATAGTATTTGAACTTGATGTTGAATCTGAACTCGAGGTTGAATTTAGTTTTGAATCTGAATTTGAGTTTGAACGTTTTGTGATGTCTTCATTTGAATTTGTATTCAATTTGCTATGTTCGGCATCCTTACCTGAAACTGTAGTGCTATTTTCACTGTTTGTTTGTAGCCCTATGAAAATTCCTAAAGAACACAGGAGCGCAAAAAAGAACATATATATAAGGAGTCGTTTGCGTTTTTGACGCTTCATTTTTTGCTGCACCACATTCCAACCTTCATCAGAAGGATTGGCCGTACGATTTGAAAGTGCTTGTTTGGCAAGCTCATCTATGTAATCAAAATCTTCCATTCGCTTTTTTTAGGGTTTGCAATTGTTCTTTTAATAGTTTTCGCGCTCTGAATAAGCGTGTTTTTGAGGTCGTTTCAGGTATTTTTAAAAGTTTGGCTATTTCTTTGTGTGAATATCCTTCTACCGCATACAAATTAAATACGAGTTTAAATTCTATTGGAAGCTGCTCCACAAGTCGCTGAATTGGCGAAACTTCTTCCACGGGCTTTTGATAGGTTTTTTGTTGTTCCAGAATGTGTTCACTTTGTGAGGCAATCTGAAATTTTTTCTTTCGTAGAAATGATAAACTTTCCCGAATCATTATTTTGCGAATCCAGCCCTCAAAACTTCCTTTATTTTTATATTTTTTGATGTTGAAAAACACTTTCACAAAACCATTGTTCATGGCTTCTTCGGCCATCGTTTTATCGGAAATAAAGTTTTGACACGCAGCTAACATTTTAGGCGCAAAGGTGTCGTAAACTGCTTTTTGAGCCAACTCATCACCTTTGATTACTGCCTGAATGTTATCAGAAAAGTGCGAGACAGCGTCATACGTGACCAACAGGTAGCGATGTCAATCCGAGTTCGGCAAGGGTCCGACTAGGCCCATGCCGAATGTGTGACCGTCAGCGATCCTAGGGGC
>JBCCLS010000265.1:0-5450 GCA_039026835.1 Bacteroidota bacterium
AGAGCGTCATTCATCAATCAAAAAACGAACAGTTATGTTATAAAAACTAAACTGCTGTGCGGTGTTTAGGACTATTATCCTAAGTATGTCTTTAATATTTTACTTCGTGATGTGTGCTTTAAGCGACGAATCGCTTTTTCTTTAATTTGACGTACACGCTCACGAGTTAAGTCGAAGGTTTCACCAATTTCTTCCAAGGTCATTGGATGTTGATTACCTAATCCGAAATACAAACGAATTACATCTGCTTCTCTTGGCGTTAATGTTTCCAATGCACGCTCAATTTCTGTTTTCAAAGATTCGTGTAACAACTCTTTGTCGGGGTTTGGCGATTCACCAGAATTCAATACATCATATAAATTTGAATCTTCTCCTTCAACCAACGGCGCATCCATGGATACGTGGCGTCCAGAATTTTTCATAGACTCTTTTACATCGTTCACAGTCATGTCTAATTCCTTAGCAATTTCTTCCGCAGAAGGAACACGTTCATGACTTTGCTCAAGATACGCAAAAGTTTTGTTAATTTTATTAATTGAACCAATTTTGTTCAAAGGCAAGCGAACAATACGCGATTGCTCTGCTAATGCTTGTAAAATAGACTGTCTAATCCACCATACTGCATAGGAAATAAATTTAAAACCACGAGTTTCGTCGAAACGCTGTGCAGCTTTTATAAGTCCCAAATTACCTTCATTGATCAAATCAGGAAGTGTTAATCCTTGATTTTGGTATTGTTTTGCTACCGATACAACGAAACGAAGGTTAGCTTTAGTTAATTTTTCTAGCGCAATTTGATCGCCAGCCTTAATTCTCTGTGCTAATTCTACTTCCTCGTCTGCTGTAATAAGGTCAACTTTACCGATTTCTTGAAGATATTTGTCTAATGACGCGGTTTCCCTATTGGTAACCTGCTTGGTAATTTTAAGTTGTCTCATGTAATATGCTTGGGATTTTAATCTTTTTGCTTACGCTCTTAGTTATACGTAAAAATTGATGTAAATGTTACAAAAGGTAGAAAAATATTTTTAAACGTCTTCTGTGTAGAAGTGTAATTAATTAATAATTAGATAATTATACGCCTCTTTTGTCACCGTAAATGTGTACGTGTAATCGATCTGTATAATGAAATTGGTGTTTTTTGCAGACTTCAATGAGCCATTGTTGCTTCGTTTTCAAGGCTTCAGGATTGGTTCCTTCGGGCATTAAATATACTTTCTGATTGGGAATTTTATAGGTTTGGCAGAGGTCTAACACTTCCGTGAGATCCTTCTCAGTGGCAATTACAAACTTAAAAATCGCTTTTTCATTCGCAGAAAAATACGCGTATGCAGCTGCTTTTTCGCGCAATTTCTTCGGATTGTTTGAGTTTGCCAATTTTGGCGATACATTATATTGATCGATTAATGCTTCAAAAGTAGCATCTGGTAGCAAAGTACCGTTAGTTTCAATCTCAAAAAAATAATCATCTGCTTTTGTGTTGAAAAATTTGATCAAGGCAGATAATTCTTGTAATTGCATCATCGGTTCACCGCCAGTGAGCACAATATTTTTACAACCACTTTTGGAAACTTCGCCATAAATTTCTTCCAGCGTAAGCGAAATGATCATTTCCTTCATTTTATACTTCTTATACGTTGGATCTTCATCTTTTACATGCGCAAAGCGGGTTTTTTCCCAGTTCCATGTATAATCGGTATCGCACCAAATACAATGCAAATTGCACAGCGATGTTCGAATAAACACGCTTGGTTGCCCCATATTTTTTCCTTCTCCTTGAATAGAGTGAAAAATTTCAGGTTTTCCGTCCAGATTTGCAATTTTCAACTTCGTCATAACTGCTATTGCTACAATAGAATGCAAAATTAAAGCTTTCCCGTTGAGTGGCAAAACGATACGAAATTGAATTCACATTCATTATATTTTTGTGAAAATCGCAAAAAAGAATTCTTTTATTTGTGTTCATCCTGAATATTCATGTGATTATAACAATAATTTTGAGTTGAAGTAAAACTTAAGATTATGGAAATACCGATTATACCAGGAAGAGGACTCGTAACGAGCACAGCTACCAATTTGCGTTTAGACTTTCTCTCCACAAAAAACATTCACACAGATGTAATTTCAAACTCAAAATTAGCATTCCAAGACATTCGTGGAAATATTGAATCCTATATTGGAAGCACTGAAATTCCTTTGGGAATTGTTGGGCCATTACTGTTTAATGATAAGCAAACCCAAGAATTGGTTTACGCACCTGCAGGAACTTTGGAAGGTGCGTTGATTGCTAGTATGAATCGTGGCGCCAAAGTTATTAGCAAAAGCAATGGATTTTCTGCTGAAATCAAGTGGCAAAAAATGACACGTTCGCCGATGTTTATTTTTGAGAACGAAATAGCGGCAAGTACTTTCAAGCAATTTGTAAAAAATACATTTCAAGCCATTAAAAAAGAAGCAGAATCACATTCCAATCACGCCCAATTATTGAGAATAGAAAGTATTCAGGATGCTGAAATTGTACATCTAAAATTCAGCTATGAAACAGGCGATGCTTCTGGACAAAATATGACCACTACCTGTACGTGGCATGCGATGTTGTATTTGGTAGATGTATTTAAAAAGAAAACAGGAATTGTGCCGACAGATTTTGTGATTGAAGGCAATGGCGCCTGCGATAAAAAGGTGTCACAACACAATGTAGCGGCTGGACGTGGTATTCATGTGGCTGCGGAATGTACAATTCCAGAAAATATCATTCAAAAAGTATTGCGCACGACTTCTGACAAGTTGTTGCGTTGTTATCATCCATCCAAAAGATTAGCCAAAAAAGATGGAATGATCGGTTATAATATCAACGTTGCCAATGCAATTGCCGCAATTTTTGTAGCTACAGGACAAGATTTGGCTTCTATCCACGAATCTAGTGTCGGTATGTTGTATTTGGCTAAAACAGCCGACGGTTTATATATGCAATTGACTTTGCCAAACTTAGTCATAGGAACCGTTGGCGGCGGAACTTCCTTACCAAGACAGTCACAAGCATTGGAAATTATGGATTGTCGCGGAAGCGGAAAAGTGGAACGATTTGCCAAGCTGATTGCAGGTTTTGCGTTAGGCTTAGAAATTTCAACCTATGCTGCGATTGTAAGTGGTGAATTTGCGAAAGCACATGAAAAACTGGGTCGCAACAAACCTGTACAATGGTTATTACCTTCTGAATTGACGTCCAATTTTGTACAAGCGAGTTTGAATGGTTTTTTTGAAGACAAGCAGATTCAAGCAATTCAACCGAAATCACAAGAGTTATTGGAGAATGGAATTTTGACAAATATTGCATCCAAGGTCAACAAAAAAATCATAGGTTTTCTGCCTTTTCAAATTGCTTATACACAACAAAATGGGCAAGCAAAATCCCAAGATGTGTTGATAAAATCCAAACCACTAGATGCTGAAGTGATCAAAGGCTTGCATACCATTTCGGCTGCTATCAATCCAGCATTGGCAGATTTATTGAAGCAATCCAAACAGCATTTGGAATACCATCATTGTCATTTAAAAGAAATAGAAGTGTATTCGTATTTACACAAGAACAATTTTGAATTCATGCCAAAATATTTTGGAAAGCACGTCAATGCAAAACGTGAGATTTTCATGTTGATTCAGGAATTTTTGCCAGTTTCAGCAATGAAAATTATGAATTCGGAGAATCATCCAGAATTCTGGAAACCTGCTAGCATTACGGCTGTGATTAAGGCGATTACACAATTTCATCAAACAGTAAAAACAGAAGCGTTTACACACATTCAAGAATTTCAACCGTGGCAAGCTAGCAAATTGTATACAAAAATGATGCAGATTTTGATTGCGGAATGTGCGCACGAATCACAAAAAACCAAATTGGAACACTTGTGTAGTGACATTGACAATCTGCAACAGCAAGCAAATGAAATTTCCATTCAAAAAACCATTATTCACAATGATTGTAATCCAAGAAATATTGCGATTCGAAACAATGGAACACCTGTGATTTACGATTGGGAATTGGCAGTAATTGATTTCCCTCAACGTGATCTAGTAGAGTTTTTAAGTTTTGTGTTGTTGCCAAATTTTAAGAAAGACGAACTGTATTTTTATATAAAAACGCATTATTTATTGTATGAAGATATCGATTGGAATGATTGGTTAAACGCTTATAGATATGCACTGAAAGTCTATATTATGACACGACTTTCTTTTTACGAAGTTTCTGGAATTCTAGTGACATACGATTTTTCCAAGCGCGTTTTACAAACGGCATTGCAAATGCTACAATATTTGGAAGAAGATGTCTAGTTTTTTACAACATATTGCTATAATGCTAATTCCGTTGATTGTGTCAAATATATTGCATATGATCATCATTAAAAAAGATGTTTTTTCTGGTCTCAGACGCCCGATTTCAACAACACTTTTTGGAACTAATAAAACTTGGCGAGGCTTTGTAGTGGTTCCGTTTGTCAATGCTTTTTTTGTCTATTGGTTGAATTTATTAGCAGATTTTCAAGTATCAAATGCGTTGATTTTAGGATTTACCTTAGGTTTTGCTTATATGTTGTTTGAATTGCCCAATTCATTTTTAAAAAGACGACTCGGCATTGAATCGGGACAGCAAGCTACAAAACACCGATTGCTTTTTATGTTGATTGACAAAATGGATTCTGCTTTTGGAGTCACGCTCGTTTATTTTTTATTGGGATGTATTTCGTTGCCACACGCTTTGTTGCTCTTTGGCATCAGCAGTAGTACACACATAATTATTAGTCAACTCTTAGTGCATTTACACCTTAAAAAATCGTTTTAACATGGAAAAAACAGAAAATATTTATAACATTCCCAACTTTTTAAGTTTCTACAGATTGCTCACGTTTCCGCTCATTATTTGGTTTATTTATGCGGGAAAAGAGCATTTATTTGCCATATTTTTATGTGTGAATTTAGTCACGGACATTCTCGACGGATTGATCGCTAGAAGTTTCAATCTGCAAACCAAATTTGGTGCAAAACTCGATTCACTTGCAGACAACGGAACATTTATTGCGGCTTTTCTGGGAATTTTTACGTTTAAACTGAATGAAATGGCAAGCGATATTTGGATGTTGTGGCTATTTATTGGCTTTTTCTTTTCAGGTTTGCTTGTGTCGTTTCTCAAATTCAAACAATATCCAAGTCTCCATTTGTACACTACAAAAATTGGGGGTTATGTGCAAGGTTTCTTCATTTTTGTACTGTTTGCGTGGAGTTACAACGAATATTTGTTTTACACTGCTATGGCCATCGGATACATTCACTCATAACTCAATACTCATAACTCATAACTTTTTAACAACTCAATCCTGCTTCAAAATCCAATACAATCCTTTCGCATCCGATTTCATTTCCTTAGAAATACACAAAATAATGAGCTCTTCCAT
>JBCCLS010000266.1:0-5443 GCA_039026835.1 Bacteroidota bacterium
CCTTTCTTTAAAATTCGTGGGTGCAAATATACAGACATTTTTCTAATTACAAACTAACGTGTGATTTTTTTTGGTTGTCAGTTATTAGTTATCAGTTGTCGGTTACTATCCAACTCTACTTGGTATTTCAAAGTCTAAACTTACAAGCCTATAAACTTCTCAACTCCTTTGTTGTTGATTTATCTGTTTGTTTATTTTTGGATTTGTTTATTTGTGCTTTTGGATATCAGGCTTTAGCAAACCTAACACCTAAAACCAAATACCCAACACCCGATCTACTATTTAACCGACCAAACAGAGTAGCTTTTGGGTGGTGCTTGGATTTTTACCCAACGTCCGCCTTGCGTTACAGGTTCCCAACTTGAGCTTCCTGTGTAGTCTTTGATACGCGTGTTGGACCAATTGGTTTCTACCCAACGCTCTTGCCAATTATTAGAATTGTTGATGTATACGACCAATCCTGGACTGTTCCAGCCGTTTCTTCGTGCTACGTATTCATCATTGTCTGTGTAGAGAATGGACGTACTTCCACTGGCAAGATTGTTGTGAATCCAAATGAGGTTGTTCATTCGATTTTTATCCAACCAGTCTTCGTAATCACGATAGAAAATGGTAGGATAGCCTTCGTGCGTTAGAATGAACGCATACGCTAAAATTTTGCTGTTGATGATTTCATCGGTATCGTGATTTGCTACGAATGTTACCGCTCTTCCAGGATCACGCTTTAACAACATGTCGTCGTTTAATCGGTTTAGGTTGTTTCCCATAAACGCATCACGCATTCTGTAGTAGCAAGCAAAGTCAAAAGCACTTACTTCTGCTTGTCCAGACCACCAATCTAAAGTAGCAGCATTTCCGTCCCAGTATTCTCCTACAGAAAATCCACCGACAGTGTTTTTCCATTCTTTTACAACCCACGGACCAAATCCTTTTACGTAATCGAATCGCCAGCCATCAAAGCCTACTACATTTTTATAATATTGTGCCACCGAGTTTGGCGATCTCCACAACCAATCTTGTACATATCCTTTGGCATGTGATAAATCTGCAAAACCTCCAAACACACCTTCGTCATTTGCTTGGATGTTATTTGGATGAAAATCATTGTAACTTCTGTAGAATTTTCCAGATAAAGGATTGTAATCGGTGTAGGTGTTTGTGCCTTTATAAGGATTGTACTCACTATCGCCTCCGCTATTGTGGTTGAGCACGATGTCAGCAATCACGCTTAAGCGATTGTTGTGCGCTGTATTGATTAAATTTTGTAATTCGGTCGTAGAGCCAAAACGTGTTTCTACACTTCCCATTTGGTTGTATTCTCCAAAATCGAAATAATCAAACGGATCATATCCCATGGAGAAAGGTCCGTTTTGTGCTTTTGATACTGGTGGCAACCAAATAGCGTCAATTCCTGCATTGCTCCACGCGGCTAATTTTCCTCGAACGACATTCCACCAATTTCCACCCGCAGGCACATCCCAATAGAATGCTTGCATCATAACACCTGAACCAATTGGTTTTAAGTTTGATCGATTTTTGGCAATAGTTACTTGTTGTGTAGGTTCTTTGCTTTGTTCTTCTTCGAGAACGATTTCATCTCTTGAACAGCTTATGATAAATATTCCAATAAACAGGAGATACCATATTTGTTTTGTTTTCATATTGTTAAAAATTTTGGTTATAATTTGAAAATTACTCAATTTATCTCCCAAAAAATTTTGTATTCATAATCGAAAACGTTTTCGTGTTGATAAGTTTGTTATTTGTATGGTTTTACCGTAGTGATGGGCATTTTTTAACGCATAAAAAAACCACCTTGCGAGTGGTCTTTTTAGTATTGAGCACTTAGTAATGAGTATTGAAAGGTCTAGAACTAATCTATTGCTTTTTAACAAAAGATTGCTTCAACTTTGCCTTGCAATGACATTACAAAGAGTTGCGCTTCCAAATATTATGTAGCAGGTTTGTAATCCTTTTTATCAATAATCATTTTGGCAATGATTTCGCGTAAAATTTCAGAAGTTCCGCCTCCGATAGGACCTAATCGACTGTCACGAAGCATACGCGCCATTGGATATTCTTCAATGTATCCGTATCCACCTAACATTTGCAAACATTGGTAAATAACATTGTCTGCCACTTTGGTCGATTGTAGCTTGGACATTGTCGCTTCTTTTACTACATATTCTTTATTGTTGAGTCTGTATGTGATAGCGTAGTTGAATGTTTTACAGATTTCTACTTCCGTTGCTAAGTCTGCCATTGTATGACGCAACGCTTGGAATTTGTCAATCGTTCTTCCAAACGCTTCTCGTTCCGACATATACTGCAATGCATATTCAATCGCAAATTCTGCTCTTGCATGCGCGTTGATTCCCATGATGAGTCGTTCCAAAGCAAAATGCTGCATGATGTATGGAAAGCCCATGTTTTCTTCTCCCATTAGGTTTCCAACAGGAACTTCTACATTGTCAAAAGCAATTTCGCCTGTGTCAGAAGCGCGCCAACCTAGTTTGTCTAATTTGGTCGCCGAAATTCCTGGCATGTCTCTATCTAGAATAAAAATACTGATTCCTTTGTTTCCAAGTTCAGGAGTTGTTTTGGCAGCTACTACTAAATAATCGCTATATACACCATTAGTGATAAAGGTTTTAGAACCGTTGATGATGTATTTGTCTCCTTGTTTTACTGCCGTAGTACGCATTCCTGCGACGTCTGAACCTCCAAAAGGCTCTGTAATACACAAACAACCTACTTTTTCTCCTGTTATACTTGGTGTTAAGTAGCGCTGTTTTATGTCTTCACTTCCTTCTTTGTTTACATGCGTCATGGCTAAATATACATGCGCCCAAATCGCTGCGGCAAATCCGCCAGAGTTGATACGTTGTAATTCTTCTAAGAGTATTACTGTATAGAAAAGGTCTAAATCCATTCCGCCATATTCTTCTGGATAGGACAATCCAAAAAAGCCCATTTCTCCAAATTTTTCCCAAATAAAACGATCTATGGTTCCTGTTTTTTCCCACTTATCAATATGCGGAACAACTTCTTTTTTTAAAAAATCTCGTAAACTTTCTCGAAAAAGATGATGCTCTTCATTAAAGTACATGCTTTCCATTTATAGCAATTTTTAGTTTTTTCATTGAATATGCAAATATACTTCAATTATCTTTATTTTGTCTTCTGGGAAGTTTTGAATTTTTTTGAGTTCTTCAAAATTGGTAAATCCTTCGCGCAGTATTCGCTGGTTTAAAATTTCATCTGCAAGCTCATAATTTATGTAAGGCACCTTGAGTAATTCGGCTAACGTACAGGTATTCAGATTTATCTTTGTGATGTTTGGCTTTTCTAAATAAAAACGTTTCCATAGTTTTTCAATCACTTCTGGCTTTAAGCCATATACATCGTTGAGTTGTGATTCCATCACAAATCCATTGCATTTTGTTCTATATTTTACAATCCGCGCAGAGAGCTTTTCGCCAATTCCATATACTTTCCGAAGTTCTTCTACAGTAGCTTTGTTGATATCAATCTTTGTAAAAGCTACTTTTTCTTGTGTTGGATATGTCTTTTTTGTGTTGAATTGTTTGCGTCGTTTTTTACGTTGTACCCATTCGGGGAATTTAAAATACGGTTTGATGTCGTTTAACAAGGAATCAGAAACTTTTGTGACGGTTTGAAACTCCGCTGCAGAGTTTACATATTTGTTTTGCGCTCTGAATGCATGCAGACGATCAATTTCGGCTGTGGACATACCCAAGGTAAAACCTTTGTAATCTGAAATAAAATTTGGATTGAACGGATAGCGTTTTGGTTTTGCTGTAAGTGCTACCACTTTTAGTGAATCAATTTGTTGTTGATACTTGGCAACCTCAGCGTTGTTGAAAAAATTTGTGGCTGTTTGTGTGGGCGTTGTGTAAAAATAGATTCCTTGTACGGTAAAGATGAGGATCATCATACACAAAATACCGTTGCGTTCTGCTTTTAGAAATGTGAAGTGAGATTTGATGTTTTTCATGTTTTTGATATATTTAGGTATCGTCACATGAATATTTTAGGTGCTTTTTATTCTACGCTTGTTGAATTGTTCAAGATACAATTTTTTTGACTTGTTTCTTAAAGATCATACTTCTGTTTGAGCAATCCGATTTGTTCTGGACGCCCTAAGACGATGATTTTTGAATCTTTTAAGAGTTGTAAATCGGCACCTGGATTGATGATATATTCGCCATCAGGTGTTTTGTAACCAATAACCGTGCAACCTGTTTTTCTTCGCAAATCTAAATCTTTCAGTGTGATTTCGCCTTTGTTGCTCGTTACATCTTCGGTGCGTATTTCTTCTATATTGGTCGTGTTATCGCCTCCGATAGAAAGATTGTCTATAAATTCTACCAAATCAGGAACTACAACCAATGACGCCATGTGTTCGCCTCCAATTTTATCGGGCATAATTACATTATCCGCACCTGCGAGTTTTAATTTTTTATACGATGAGTCGTACGAAGCTCGACTGATGATCAATAACTTACTATTAATTTGTCTTGCGGAAAGTACCACAAAAAGATTGTCTGCATCACTTGGAAGTGCAGTGATTAAACATTTAGCTCGTAAAATTCCTGCTTGTTCCAACACTTCATCTTCGCTGGCATTTCCTTCAATAAAGGATAGATCAGAGTTTTCATATCGTTCAATGATGGCTCTGTCTTTTTCTATGATGACAAATTGTTCATTGTGGGTATTTAATTTTTCAGCTGCTTCTTTTCCATTGCGTCCAAATCCGCAAATAATGATATGATCTTCCATGCGTCTGATTTTTTTTAACGTCTTTCGTTGTATGATATTTCGTAGCGTACTTCTGCTTAAAATGTATTCTGTAATTACAGAAATGGCATAGGCAAATACAAAAACACTGATGATGATTAAGAAGACTGTAAATAGCTTTCCTTGATCATCTAAAGCAACAACTTCTTTGAATCCTACAGTTGTTACCGTAATGACTGTCATGTATATGGCATCGATCAAGTCACTTCCGGATACAATCATAAATCCAAGCACTCCAATCACCAAAACCAATGTTAGTAGTGCTAGTGCTATGTAAAATTTTGACCGAAAAAATCTAAACATATTATAAGTCAAATACAGATGTTCGTTTGGTGTAAATTAAGTCTTTTAATCTTAATATGAAAGCCAAGGTAAGATATAATGCAAAACTAAAGCCCAAGGTGGCAAAAGTTACGTAGATGAAAAATAAGCGTACATTTTTGGCGCGCATTCCCAAACGCTCTGCCAATCGAGATAATGCCCCAAAGCCATGTTTCTCAAAAAAATAACGCAGTTTGTATATAAATTTCATCTTTATAATTGCATTTGTAATTGGTTTGCAAGATACAGTTTTTGCAGGAATGGCTTGCCAGAGGGCACTCAGGGACTCCTCGCAACGACC
>JBCCLS010000267.1:0-5440 GCA_039026835.1 Bacteroidota bacterium
GTTTTCAAATTTTTTCACTGCAATCTAATCACACCTTCGTATAACTCACACCATTAATTGTTACGGGCGAGTATTCGTGTTTAGCATCTGACTTCATAATCGGTTGCATAACGCATAAAACTGTTGTTTTCCCTTTGATAAATAAAGTATTGCCTCGCACTTTTGTGAGCCATCTGAATTTTTCTATGGGAATATTGAATTCTTTGATGGTATTTGTCAAATTTTCATCTTCAGAGACCCAATCAATGATTTCTTGGCGATTGTTAAAATTTGGAATATCTGCCGAATCTTCAAACTCAAACTCCCACTCCACCGGAATGTTGAAACGATAGGTATACAAATCGCCAGGTAATTGCTCAGCGCGCGTTTTTAAAATGGTTTCCCAATCTACCAATACGTTTGGATATGTTTGTGTAAACTCCATCGCCAACGCTCTAGGTCCTGGAGAATGTGCTGTTGGATAGTATCCATAATACGTTTTTGCCAAATAGTGTCCTGTATATTTTCCACCAAATACATTGAAAAATTCCGAAGCATACAACGGAATGGTTTTATTATGTGTTATCGCGCTTTTGAGACTTTTTAATAAAGCGACATTTGCGCCCAAACCACAGGAATGAAATATGATTTTTGTGTCACTCGCTAAGAAATTTTCAGGTAAGGGTACAATATCTTTCATACGAAGTGCATCTGCCAAAGTTTCTGAGGTAATTCGTTCACTTTCACTGGTTGTTTTCATTGACAAACCTCTCCATGGATTGCTATGACTCACAATATGAATGTCACCATACATGCTGGCATCATAATGCAAACGCAACCATTGCAGAATATCCGCTAAATTTTGTGCTTCTTCCACTACTTGACAATGTTGATTGATAAAATACTGCTTTGCGTTGGTATAATAGGTATTCTCGCCTTCATCAAAACCAGCAATGAATACGATTGGTTGTCCTTTTTCGTCCATTTTTAGTGCTGTTTCAGTTCCCGCGAAAGCGAAAACCGAACAACACCATAACAATATAAAACTAATCCTTTTCATCGTTCTATTTTTTAATTGTAACTGTTACTTTTTCTCCCAAACTATATTCTACATTCGCATCCAATAGATTGATGTGTTCCATCAAAACTTCATTTACAATCCAACTGCCATTGATGCGTATTTCTACTTTTAAAATAGTACCGTCTTTGGCAATTTGCACACGAATTCCATCGTAGGTTTTTAAGTATTTTTCAATGAATTTTGTATAATTCTCACGGAACCAAGTTGTCGCTTTTTCGCGTATGTTGTTACTTTCTAATTTTTTAGTTGCACTGCGCTTTTTGCGTTTGATCACTGTTTTTCCTTTTACAGAAGCTGCGGCGCCCACTGCACTGTTATTAACATTCTTTGGCATTGGCAACGGTTGTTTTACCACTTTTCGTTCGCCATTTTTATTGACTACTTCTGTATCTACCGCGACAAATGATGTGTATTGTGTGACCAAATTGTACTGCAATCCAAGTTTGATGACTTCTTGCTTTGTATTGTCTCCAAAACGTCTTTTATAATCGTCTAAACGTTCTATTTTTTTACGCGCCCACAGGTAGCGAAGTGCTTCATTGTCTCTGCTCAAAACACCGTCTGCCACACGAAATTCTTTTTTGAAGATTCCGTTTCCTGATTTCCCTGTAATGATTAATTTTCCTTTGGCACTGCCTCTGTATTTTCCGAAGACTAAAATTGGACGTGAAGTAAACACATCAGGAATGCTGCTTGGTGTTACATCATACGCATCAAAACCATCTGCTTGAATCTGTATTTGAGTCAATAAAGGTGATTTAATATAGTTGCGAAACTTTTCCGCTATTGCATTTGCTTCGTTCATTTCTGTGGCGATAAATGCTTCACTACTGCTCACTTTCGCCATGCCTTCTAGTAAATATCTATTCACACCAGAACCGATTCCGAAGGTAAACACATTGGCTTGTCCTAAGTTTTTTTCTATCATTTCAAACGCTTGGCGCTCTATACTGACATAACCATCTGTGATCACCACCATTGAGCGTGCACTGTTTTGATTCATACGTGGCAACGCATATGCAGTTTTGAGTGCGTTTAGTAAATTGGTACCACCACCGCCGTTGATATTTGTTAAAAAGTTAATTCCTTTTTGAATGTTTTCTGGCGAACACGACAATGGTTCTGTCGATAACACCCTAGATCCGCCTGCAAAGAGTAAAATGTTGTAATGATCAGTTTCTGGGAGATTTACCAATAAATTGCGCAATAATTTTTTAGAAACCTGCATTGGATATCCATTCATGGAACCTGAAACATCAACTACAAATAAATATTCTTTGGCTGTAGTAGCTACTTTAGCTGTGGCTTTTGGTGGTTCCATCATGTAAGCAAAGAATTTTTCTCCATCTTCTTCGTACAGTAATAATCCTGATTGAATTTCATTACCGCGCATTCCGTATTGCAGAATAAAGTCGCGATTGGAAGGATTTTCATTTTCAACTGTCAAAGAAACCTCTGCAATTCTTGTGTTTGGATAGTGTACTTTAATGTTATGACTGTTGGAAGAAACATCTGCTATTGGAATTCCTGAGTTGATTTGCACGTTTAAATTATATTCAAATGTATCTGATACACCTTTTTTAGTATACGGTTGATGAAACACGGTTTCACCAGAAGTATTCTCGCCTGTATACCGCGGTCCTACGACACCTGGAAAGACAAATTCGTAGTTTCCTGCCAACGGCACCAACATTTCCGTGTAATATATATCGATTGTTACCAAATCGTTTTGTACAATGTTTCCAACGTTCATTTGAAACACATTTGGGCGATGCTGATCGAGTTTTGCGGCGCGTTTTCCCTCTTTTAGCGCTTTGTCGTACACACGTTGCGCTTCTTGTTTTTCAAAGATTTTTGCATTGATGGTACGATCGCCAATGGTCATTTGCATTTTGTGTACCGCCGCTTGAGTAGATAAGGGAAATACATATTTGGCTTCAATGGGAATGTTGCCTGTGTTTTGATACGTTTGTGCAATGTGTACATGCGCTATATTTCCTGAGATTTTTACATTTGCTTTGGTAGATTTTAATGGAATGACAGCATTTGGAGTTAGAATTTCTAAATAGGGACTTTCGGTTTTTTGTGCGAATCCCAAGGTAGAGACTAGCATGATGAGAAGGATACAAAGATGTTTCATGAGCTTGTGATTTTGATAGTTTTATTGTTTTGATGTATCAAATATCGCATCAAAGCCTTGCAATTTTTTTGTTGTTTTAGAATTCGTAATGCATCATCTAGAATTCGTTGCGCAATGAGTTACATCTCACGAAAGTGTCAGCCAAAAAAATCATTTTTCACATTTTATTTCACAATAATGATCGTAAAAAACACGTGAATCGCCGCGTATTTACACCTGATTTACAATAAGTTGTGATGAATTCTTTGTCTTTTCGTCTATTTTTCTTCTATATTTAATTTATTAAAATCACCTACAAACTTTTAATGTCTACACCTATGAACCGTTCTTTTTATTTGCTTTGCACTGTCTGTCTTTTATGTATCAGTTTGACGATTTCTTGCAAAAAAACAGTACCGACTTTACTGATTTCTTCTGAGTATACTTCAGCAACAGATTCTATTCAAGTCGTTGACCACGATGCGTCTACACTTACTGTTGCAACAAAAAATGTGGCTGACTATTCAAAGTATATGTATACTGTAACAAATGCTTCGGGAGAACTACATCAAAGTGATACGTTGCAACTTTCTAACGAACTAAAGATTGATCTAAAATCATTAGCGACAGCGCAAAAATATCAGCAAAATCTAGCGTTGCACGTACATTTATTGGGTGCTGAAACGCCTAAAAAGTTTAGCTTTCCAGTTTCGTATATGTTTGATGCTATGTCGCCAATTCCGTATGTGGTAATCAACGTAAAAGATGGTTCTTTTCCTGTAGATCGCACAAAACTTGATGCTGATTTTAAGTTTTACGATGTGCCTTCGCCCGATGGTTGGTACAGTTTGTCGGGTGAGCATCAATCTGCTTCTGGGACAATTCATGCCAGAGGACAGGGAAGTTTGGGATTCCCAAAGAAAAGTTTTTCGTTAAATTTTGGAAAAGACCATCCGATGTCCATTATGGGCATGCCTGAAAGTCACAAATGGGTTATGATTGCCAATTGGGTAGATACGTCACAATTGTGTAATAAAGTGGCGTACGATAGTTATGCAGACATGGGACAATACGGTCCGCAGAGCAAGCATGTACAAGTTTTTTTGAATGGTGATTATTGGGGATTGTACACCTATGGAGAAAAGATTCAACGAGGAAAAAATCATGTAAATACAGCTAAGAAAAGTGATGGCGGATTTATTGTAAAGGAAGTAGACAGCGATCCTGATTTTACCACTATTACTGGACGCACATTTCAATACGAATATCCTGATAGTGAAGAAGCTACTGCCGAGCAGAAGGAACATATTCAAAATACCATTAATGGATATGAAAAAGAGGTTTTGGAAGGACAAGATTGGGAAAATAGTGTGGCCGAGGCTGCTGAGATTGATTATTTTATCATGACAGATGTGTTTGCCAATCCTGATAGTTATTACAACGGAAAAAATGTATTCTATTTTCTCAACCAAGAAAATAAACTAGAACCTGTGATTTGGGATTTTATTTGGGCATTTGGTACGCCGTATTATACGTGTCATGGCAACAATCCGTGGTGTTATATTTATTCGCCAATTGGTCCCAATTACTGTCCAACACCTGACTGTACTTGGGGAACTGCTTATCTTCAACCTGCTAGTGAGTTGATGTATGGAAATAAAAACTATGGATTTTCTGTTGGGTTTAATCGCTTTCAATTGATGAAAGAATATATGAAAACGCCACAAAATGTAGACATGTTTAAGGAGCGCTATTATGATTTTAGAAATGGCTCCAATGGCAAGAAACCTGTGCTTTCTGACTCTATTATTTTAGGAAGAACAGACGAGTTGATTCGCGTGTTGCGATCGGGTAAGATTTATGCAAAAGATAGTCTACGCTGGATTGTAGAACTTGATTTTAGAGATAAAAAACGATATACGCCCGAAGATGTTCGCAACAAAATCAAGGAACGCTTAGCGTTTATGGACGAAATGGTGAAAACGCTCGAAGTGCAGGAGTAGTTGTTGGTTGTTGGTGAAAAATACTTTTATGTTTAAAATTTGTGGTTTTACATTTTATATTTTTTTCGATTTGATTTTAAATTTTGAATGTTGAATTGTGAATTGTTCTTTGAAACCTAAACTCCTAAACTTATAAACTTTTCAACTTCTTTTAGTTAAATTCTGAATTGTTCTTTGAAACTTCTCTTCACTATTGCCTAATTCCTAATTCCTGACAAAAAAACTTCTCAATACTCAATACTCATAGCTCAATACTAA
>JBCCLS010000268.1:0-5440 GCA_039026835.1 Bacteroidota bacterium
CTCTCTTGGAAGTCCACTCACTTTTCTTCCTTAAACTATCTTTCCGTAAATCAAATAATTTATCCGTTAATGCTTTTATTTCCGAAAGCTTTGTGTCAACATCTTTTATGTTTTGAAAGTAGATTTTGATTAAGTTTTGTTGACTTCTGTAATCATCGTATACCTTTTCAAACTCATCACTATCAACATCTTCTCCATCAAGTCGGTCATGAAGGATTGATGTATACATATAGCTTGATTTAAAAAAGCTATCTATTACATCGGTTCGAATTAATAATTTTTGCTTATCTATTTCAGCTTCGTAATTAAGCTCATATTCTTTTTTTCTTTCGTTAGGATCTAACCAAGTAAAAGCGATAAATCCTCCAACAACTGCTAAAATTATGATTCGTAGTGTTTCTGCCCAGAATTTAGTTTGTTCGTTCCAATCTTTCATATGCATGTGATGTTAGTGTAAGTTACTCATAAAATCACAACAACCCACTATCTTCCAACGTTTGTTTAATTTTAGCGTGATTTTCCCAAAAACGATCTTTTATTTTTTGAACGGTTACACTGTATTCAGGATGTGATTGGAGATTTTGCATAAGCACATCTTGTTCGATAAAAAGCACCAACCAATATTGAAAATTATTTTGAGTTGCAAACTCCTTTAATTGTGTAATGGCTGCATCTTGATTGCCTTCATATAAATATTGCATGGCCACACTCGCCGATTTGTAAATCGATGTGTCATTGTTACAATACGCGACAAATTTTTCATAAAATTCCTTAGCTTCTTCCGCAAAGCCCATATTTTCATACGAAATTGCCATGCGTAAGGTTTCTTGCGGATACATATCTGCTTTTCCAGTTTGTGCTATGATGTCGTTATATGTTGCGTAATATCGATGTGAATTTTCATAATCCTGCTGCAAATAGTAGAGTTTTCCGATTTCTTGTAGCAAATCGGTTCGCAGTGTGTCTTTTTTCCACTCTGTGATCAATTGAGCCGTACTTTTTTTGATGTTTTTATGCTGTGCAAATTCAATGAAGATTTTAAGATACGGAACATACTGATTTTGTGGATAGTATTCCTCAGCTAACTTTATATAATTGGCAGCTTCTTCCGCAAATCCACTCTGAATCAACACATTTGCTAAATGCAGGTAAATAAAACTCTTTCCTACAGCATCATTTGCCTCAATATTGAGTTCAATACCTTTTAGCGCATATTGCAAGTATTTTTCTGTATTTGGAATGGCTCTCGCATACAAATCAGATAGAATTAGCACGACAGCCGCTGCATTTGGATTGTATTCCAATGCTTTTTCTAAATGTGGAACGGCGAGATTAAATTCTTTATTATTAATATAATACAAAGCTTTTGCAATCAAACTTTCAGACGATTTTGGATCGTGTAATAATGCTTTGTCAGCATTTTCGTTGATGTTGCTTGTGTATTGTTTTTCTACTTGCGAAATATCCAAATAAAAATACGCCAACGCAATTTTTGCATATGCTAATGAAAATTTCGAATCTAGTGTAATTGCTTTTTGAAATAATGGAATCGCATTCAGCACATCTTCGCGTTTTTGCGTTTGAAGTAAGTCTTGTCCCCGTAAATAGTAGTCATACGCTTCCAAGTTTTTGGTAGGCTCTTTGTCAATTTGCGCTAATTCTTCAGGAGTAACCGTTGCCTGAATCGCCATGACAATTTTCTTAGCAACTGTATTTTGTAACGAGAATATATTCACCAATTTATGATTGTACTGTTCTGACCAAATTGGTGTATCGTTTGTGGCGTCAATTAGTTGAATATTTAACAATACCTCATCTTCAATTTTTTGTCCGCTACCTTCTATGATATAATTGACATTCAATTCTTCTGCAATTTCTGCAATGGTTTTGGTCGTATTTCTATATTTTTCCACGGAAGTGCGACTGATAACACGTAGATCTTCTATTTTTTGTAAGTTGTTTAGAGAAGATTCCATCAAACCGTTGACAAAATAGTAATTGGTGGAATCGTTGCTCATATTTTTAAACGGCAACACTGCGATGGACTTTTTTAAGCTAGCTGATTGTGGAATTTCATTCGTACTATTCTTCCAAAAGAAAACAATCAAGACAATCACAAGCGTAGCAAAGCCGATAAAGAGTTTGTTTTGATGTTTTCCTAAAAAACTTTGCGCAGGCGGCTCTTCTTCTACAGTATCAATAACTGCTGTGTGAGCGATTTCTGTGTCTTCTTCATTTTCAACAGTTCCTTTTCGAATTTCGCCAGGTGGCACGCCATACAATTCTCTAAAACACTTGATAAAATAGGACGTATTGCCAAATCCAACTTCATACGAAATTTCAGAAATGGTCAATTCGGTTTCTCTCAATAATTCCTTGCCTTTGCCCAAGCGGATGTTACGGATGAATTGACTTGCGGAGAGTTCGGTTTGCTTTTTTATTTTTCGCAACAAATTAGATCGGCTCATGTTAGTCGCTTCTGCCAATTCTGAAACGCCAAATTGTTCATTGGAAATATTTTCCAACACAATGGCTTCAGCTTTCGCTAAAAAATCTCCCGTAAATGATGTTTTTGACATGTTTTATAGGCTTCCAAAACGAATATATGCAATTTATTGAAACTTCACTCTTTTGGTAGCCTTTTTATGAGTTGAATGTGGGTTTTGCGTCATAATTTATATGCTTGCAACATAATTTATAGTCATTCTTCAAACTTTATACTTCTTGAATCATCCGTATTTATTGATGCGTCACGGTTTGCTGCAACTTTGTAGTATCAAAATCAAACACAAATTATTTAAAAGCACAATCTCATGAAAACATTACTAGCATCCGTAACAAAATTGATCTTTATTTTCATTGTCGCATTGATTGCAACACTCACTTCTTGCGCACAAGATCCTCAGACAGAAAAGAATAAAACAACAGCTACAAATGCGCCTTCAATGGACATTCATACAGCAATTATTAGTAACAATCTAGAAGTCGTAAAACAACATATTAAAGCAGGAAGCGATTTGAATGTAAAGGAAGCAATGAGTGGTTCTTCGCCATTAATTACAGCGATTACATTTAACAAAATGGACATTGCCAAAGCGTTGGTAAATGCCAAAGTAGATTTGTCTGCCAAAAATAATGATGGAACGACAGCCTTACACGCAGCTGCATTTTTTGGACGTATTGAAATGGTACAACTTTTAATTGACGTCAACGCAGATAAAACCATTAAAAACAACTTTGGCGCTACACCAAGAGAAACTGTACTAGGCGATTTTGCTCAAGTAAAACCTATTTATGAAATGCTGACTACACAGTTACAACCAATGGGCTTTACGCTAGATTTGGCAGCTGTTGAAAAAGCGCGTCCAGTTATTGCAATGATGTTACAGTGATAGTTGTAAGTATTCAGAAAACTCACATTTTTTTAAAACCATTACTCATGAAAACTATGACTAGAAGACACGATATTGATTGGCTCCGCGTTATTGCGATTGGATTATTGCTTATATATCATATTGCGATCATTTTTCAACCTTGGGCAATGTTTATTGCTTTTATTCGAAGTGATGAACTTTGGCAAGGGTTGTGGAAACCGATGACAATGCTGAATGTGTGGCGAATTCCAATTCTTTTTTATGTCTCGGGCATGGGATTGTATTTTGCAATGCGCAAACGAAATTGGTTGCAATTGCTCGCTGAGCGTACCAAACGTATTTTAGTGCCGTTTCTCTTCGGAATTATTGCAATCACGCCATTACATATGTTTGTATTTCAGAAATACTACAGAATGGCGTTAGATTATTATCCACACCTAGGACACTTATGGTTTTTGGGGAATATTTTCTGCTATGTTGCACTGTTATTGCCTGTATTTTTATACTTGAAGAAACGTCCAAACGGAACTTTTAAACAATGGACAACCAAACTCTTGAGTAATCCTTTTGGTTTGTTATTGATAAATGTATTTTTTGTGGTAGAAGCACTTCTCATTCAACCCAAACCATTTGTAATGTATGCAGAAACCTGGCACGGATTCTTCCTTGGACTGTTGGCCTTTTTCTTTGGGTTTTTGTTTATGTATGTTGGCAAAGCGTTTTGGCAAAATGTATTGAAATGGCGATTTCTGTACCTGGGAATTGCAGCTATTTTATTTACTGTACGATTTGTAGTTTTTGCCACCGAAGCACCAAGTTATATGACCGTTATTGAATCAAATTGTTGGATTTTCACTGTATTTGGTTTTTGTCATAAATATTTGAACAAACCTAGCAATACGTTGTCTTATTTGAGCAAAGCTGCGTATCCTGTGTATATTATTCACATGATTGTGATGTATTTGGCGGCTATGTTTGTATTGCCATATCATTTGCCGGCACCTGTGTCCTTTGTGATTATCACAGCTATCACATTTGTGGGATGTTTTGTCATTTATGAGTTTTTCATTAGAAGAATTGCCATTCTTCGTCCATTCTTTGGATTGAATTGGAGTTTAAAAAAAAATATCTAAAGTGACAACTCACAAGATTCAAACCATAAAAAAGTAATCCGCATGAAACGTTCAATAAACACTGAGATATTTCCTATTTTTCTAGAAGATGCTTTTCATCACATCAAAAAACTAACAGTTCACATCAATCTTAATGCACCATCTCATGAAAAATAAAAAACTTCTCATTATACGAATCGTCCTTTTTGTTGGCACAGCAATTTCCTTGTGGTTTGTGCCTTGGCCAATTGTGACAGCGTGGATTAAACCTTTGCCAGATACTGTACAATTGCAAGTGGAAAAAGTGGCAGATTATGGTTTTGACGGAATTATTGTGTATGTAGATCAAAAAGGAAAAACGCCAACTTGGTATACCGCAGGTTGGCATAATACGGAGCAACAAATACCTGCAAAACCTGACGCGTTGTTCAAAATTGCAAGCATTAATAAGTTATACGATGCCGTTGCTATTACCAAATTAGTTAGTAGCAAAAAACTATCTTTAGAAGGAACACTTACTGAGTATTTTCCTGAATTTTCAGATCGAATTGCCAATGCAGATCAAATTACGCTGAAAATGCTGGTACAGCATCGAAGTGGACTTCCAAATTTTACCAATACACCCAATTTTTGGAATGAATCTTTTGATAGTAGTCAAGAAGTGTTGGAATTGATCTTTGATGCACCGGCAAATTTTGCACCTGATTCAGATTACGAATATTCAAACACTAATTATTTATTGATTTCGATGTTGATTGAAAAAGTTACTAAAATGCCCAAATTTCAGTACATGAAAGAAACATTTTTAGCACCTAACGTATTGCATCATACTTTCGGTTCTATTAAAGATGTGAATATGGATAATTTGATGAGCGGCTATTATGTTGGTATTGATAGAGATATAAAAACCACAGATTACGGGGCTATGATTGCCACAGCACAAGATGTCGGAAC
>JBCCLS010000269.1:0-5427 GCA_039026835.1 Bacteroidota bacterium
CAACAAGATAGCAATATCAAATTGATCAACACCATTGATGAACGCATCCAACTGCTTGAAGCTACAGGATTGGATACATTAATTATTTATCCTTTTAATAGAGAATTTTCACGCTTAAAGGCACGTGATTTTGTGCGTGACTTTTTGATTGATCATCTAAATTTAAAAAAAATCATCATCGGATATGACCATCGCTTTGGCAGAAATCGCAATGCAAATATTGATGATTTACGCGAATTTGGACAAGCATTTGATTTTGAAGTAGAAGAAATTAAAGCCAAAGAAATTGACGATATTACAATCAGTTCTACTAAAATACGAAAAGCATTAAGCGAAGGTGATATTACTACCGCAAATACATATCTGGGTTATGAATTTATGCTCACAGGAACAGTGATTTCTGGAAAAGGATTGGGAAATACCATTCACTTCCCTACAGCAAATATTCATGTTAAAGAAAGTTATAAGCTTATTCCGAAACAAGGTGTGTATGTTGTAAAAAGTAACTTTGAAGGACAAACAGTTTACGGAATGATGAATATTGGCACCAATCCAACAGTAGAAGGCACCAATGAAACTATAGAAGTTCATTTTTTTGATTTTGATCGTGACATTTACGGTGAAAAAATTCAAATTCAATTACTAGAGCGTTTACGAGACGAACAAAAATTTGATTCGATCGAAATATTACAAGCACAGCTGGAAAAAGACAGACAAACCTCGTTAGCATTAATTCAAAACTATCATGCTCAATAGATTTCTTTACAAACAAATAGATAATACATCGCTCGTTATGTTTCGAGTGTTTTTTGGTTTGTTAATTGGTTTGGAAGGATATGGCGCTATTGCTACAGGTTGGGTAAAACGTACGTTTATTGATCCTGAATTTACCTTTCCTTTTATCGGTTTTGATGGGATTTTGACACCGATTCAACAAACGCTTCGAAAACCATTGCTCGATTTTAATTTGTTTGGAATTGAATGGTTGAATATGGCAGATTATACCTATGGTTTTTACTTCTACTTTGCCATTATGGGAACTTTTGGTTTTATGGTGATGTTGGGATATAAATACCGCTGGAGCATTGGAGCGTATGCCATTATGTGGGCAACCGTGTATTTGATGCAAAAAACATCGTACAACAATCACTATTATTTAATGGCATTGCTGTGTGTTTTTATGTGGATTGTGCCTGCTCATCATTATTTTTCGTTAGATGCAAAGAAAAATCCGGCATTGAAGAAAATTTACATGCCCAATTGGGTACTTTGGATTTTTATTTTGCAATTATTTATAGTGTATACGTACGCTTCTGTGGCAAAAATGTATCCAGATTGGTGGTCAGGCGAAGTCACGACAAACTTGATGGCTGGGCGACGTGATTTGCCAATTATTGGTGGTTTTTTACAACAAAAATGGATTCATCATCTCCTAACCTATGTTGGAATTGGTTTTGATTTGCTTGTAATTCCTGGATTGCTTTGGAAACGAACGCGTGTATTCTTCTTTGCTTGTTCAGTAGTGTTTCACTTGTTCAACTCGTTTGTTTTGCATATCGGAATTTTCCCGTATATGTCATTAGCGTTGTGTATTTTCTTTTTTGAGCCAGAAACCATTCGCAATCTCTTTTTGAAGAAGAAAGAGGTGTACAAAGGAAATGAAATTATCCTATCACCATATCGAAAAATAGTGATTCCTATTTTCACTGTGTATTTTATTTCACAAATATTGTTGCCGTTGCGTCATTGGACGTATGAAGATGATGTGTTGTGGACGGAAGAAGGACATCGCCTCAGTTGGCGCATGATGTTGCGCTCCAAATCAGGTAGGATTTCATTTAAAGTTGTCGATAAAAAAACAGGCGACTATACGTATGTAAAACCACAAGAATATACCTCAGCAAAGCAAGCTATGCGTGTGGCTGTAAAACCAGATATGATGTGGCAGTTTGTGCAGTTTTTGAAAAAGGAATATGCCAAAAAAGGAACGGACGTTGAAATATACGCCACTGGAAATGTGCAAGTGAACAACCATCCACGTCAGCCACTTTTTGACGCTACTGTAGATATGGCTCAGGAGGAATGGTCGCACTTCTCGCATCATGATTGGATATTGCCTTTTAAAAGCAAGTATAAAAAGAAGAAAACTGTCCAAGAACTGTAATTTTTTTACGGAGCAGGAATGTAGAAGTATTCTAGATTTTGTGAAGCAAATCCCGCTTCGAAAAATGTTCCAGTTTCAGGATATCCTTGTGTATTGTAGGTGTAGGTGTAGCTTTCTACAAAAAGTGAAGTTATCAATCCTGTTTGACTTTCTAGTCGCATTAAATTATGGATGCCACCTTCCAAACCGCCGTAGTTACGACCGACCAAATGTATAATGTTCATAAACGGGATGTTTTTGTAGATTCCATTTTCGGTGTCATAAAAATAGTCCGTATCGAAATTAGCGTTTGCAAAATCTTCGCGCACGATGAATTCATTTTCAAAAAACAGTGTAGATATAAGTCCGGGATTTGTTTGCATGTTTTCATTTCCTGTAAATTGCTCTTTGCTGACTTCTGTACCATCTGTATTGTAGGTTAAAACAGATTTTATAGCAAAAAAATTATTTGTGTTTTGTCCTTTAGAATGAACAATGAATTCAATAAGGTTTCCATTAGCATCATATGTAAATGTCGTATATGATTCATCCATGAATTAATTTTCATTCCCTTAAAAGTTGATTCTACTCAACTGATCGTTTTCGTATAGATATTCTACAGTTTTTTCAAGTCCTTCATCATCTGTGTAGAATGTACTTATGAGTCGATTCCCTTCATAATTAAAGGTTTTAACTCCACTAGGAAAGTATGAATCAACAGAGGTAAAACGGATTTCTTTTATAAGTAAATCGCCTGTGTTTTGTGGTGTTTGAGAAGAATCATCACTCGAACAAGAATACAAAAGGATTGTTATACATAACAAATAAAAATAGTGTTTCATAGGAATCAGATTAACGTTTGTACAAAGAACTTAAACGTTGGCAGCGTAGAAAAACGAAGGCATTTACAATTTATAAAAACGCAATGAATCGTACTTTTTGTGTACTGAAAATAGCGGTTAGAACAACGATTTTTAGTGAATGTAAAAAATCAAGAGCAATCTTTGTAAGAATCACTATTTTTTTGATCGTTTTAATTATTTTTGTGGCTTCATTAATTCGTGCGTTAAGGATGGAGGCATTTGTTGAAGCTCCTCGAAGAGAGCGACTGCCGAGAGCCTGACCGAAAGATTGCCGTTGCATTGAGCGCAGACGAAATGCAAAGCAAACTTTTGGAAACGCCAAAAACAAAACACAATGTTACAATTACAATTTATTAGAGAGCACAAAGCGCAGGTGATTGACGCTTTGACGAAACGGAATTTTGATGCCACGGAAGTTGTAAACGAAGTTGTATCGCTTGATGAAGCGCGCCGAAGTTTACAAGTGGAATTAGACAATACTTTGGCTTCTTCTAATAAATTATCCAAAGAGATTGGGCAATTATTTAAGAGTGGCGAACGTCAAAAAGCTGAGATTTTACGCGAAAAGAGTACACAATTGAAAGCAAAAGCGGAAGGTTTGAAAGCAGACTTGAAAACGAAGGAAACTGCAGTTGCTGAACTTTTGTATACGATACCAAATGTGCCGAATACGTTGGTTCCGGCTGGAAATAGTGAAGAAGATAACGAAGAGGTATTTCGCGCTGGTGAGATTCCTGCGTTGCACGAAAATGCACAACCACACTGGGAATTGGCAAAGCAATACGACATAATCGATTTTGAACTTGGAAATAAAATCACTGGTGCAGGATTTCCTGTGTATAAAGGAAAAGGTGCACGCTTGCAACGTGCGTTGATTCAGTATTTTTTGGATAAGAATACAGAGGCTGGCTATACGGAATACCAAGTGCCGCACTTGGTGAATGAAGCTTCTGGGTACGGTACAGGTCAGTTACCGGATAAGGAAGGACAAATGTATCATGTAACAGGTGATGATTTGTATTTGATTCCGACGGCAGAAGTTCCTGTAACCAATATGTTTCGTGGCGATTTGCTGAAGGCAGAAGATTTGCCGATTTGCTGTACAGGTTACACACCGTGTTTTCGAAGAGAAGCAGGAAGTTACGGTGCACATGTTCGCGGTTTGAATCGCTTGCATCAATTTGACAAGGTGGAAATTGTTCGTATTGAGCGTCCTGAGGATTCGTATGCAGCGCTGGATAGCATGGTAGCGCATATAAAAGAAATTTTGGAAGAGCTACAACTTCCGTATAGAATTTTGCGTTTGTGTGGTGGTGATTTGGGATTCACAGCGGCATTGACTTATGATTTTGAAGTGTTTTCTACGGCGCAAGATCGTTGGTTGGAAATCAGTTCGGTGTCTAACTTTGAAACTTTCCAAGCGAATCGTTTGAAATTGCGTATAAAAGATAAAGATGGTACAAAACAGCTGGCTCATACTTTGAATGGAAGTGCATTGGCATTGCCAAGAGTGTTAGCTGGCATCTTAGAAAACTATCAAACGGCGGATGGAATTGACATTCCGGAAGTGTTACAGAAATATACAGGTTTCGACAAAATTTCTTGATTCAGAAATCTAAATACATAACTTTTTAAAAAACACCGATAATGTATTTTGTCGGTGTTTTTTGCTTTTTATCGATAATTTAAGTACGTTTGTACTCCCAATTTTTAAACCTAAATATGGTGCGTATTCCATAGATTAATAGCTAGTGCGTATCATATTCGAACTTATTAGTATTGATGCTATATACCCAAACCTAGTTTTAAATAGTTTACTCTATGGAATTATAGCTGATAGAAATACCCGAACTTTCGTTCGGGTATTTTGATTTTAATGATTGTGAGTTGTGTAGTTATTGTGGAAAAGTTATTTATGCATTGTAAAACCACTCTAACTAATTAAGAAAAATGAATAATTATTCATTAAAAAATTCATCATTTGTGAAAGTGACTTCCCAATTTAATGATTTAATGTAAGTAATGAATTGTAGCAGTTCTTCATTTTTGTTTTCATAAAATATTCCTAAACTGTTAGAATTGTGTAAATAAAAATAGAAATCTGCCATAGGTACATAAAATAAGAAGCTATATGGTGCAACATTATCATACAGGCAATCCATCATTATATCTACAAACCTCTTCCAATTATTACATTTACAAAGACCTGAATATTTAAATTCAATAGAATTGTCTGTAAGCATCTGAAGATATTTTTTTGTTGCATCAGATTTATTATTCATTGAATAATCATATCTATCTTCATTAACATCCCATGTATCGATACAAAAGTCACCCCATTGAAATCCTTCTACATGCATTCCTACCATTATAAAGCTTAGATATTTTTCGAAAGCATTGATTACAAAGTCCTTGAATTGC
>JBCCLS010000270.1:0-5421 GCA_039026835.1 Bacteroidota bacterium
ATAATTCAGTATTTAAAATTCAACATTTAACATCAAACGAAAAAAATATAAAATGTAAAACCGTAAAATATAAAATGAAAAGTTTCATTTGCTAACAACTAACAACTAACAACTAACAACTAAAACCCAAAAGCGAAGCGACCTAACACCCAACACCCAATCAATGATGCTCTGCTACAAAGGCTAAAAACTTACTCCACGTATCAAGCGCATTGGCTCCGCCCCAACCGTGACCTTCTTCTGGATAAAAAGTAAATTCATGTGTAACGCCCAATTCCGTCAAACGATCGCTCAAATCCATACCTTGCGAATTTGGAACCAACGGATCTTGTCCACCATAAAACAAAGCCGTCGGAGGCGCTGCTGACGTCACTTGATGAAAAGGACTGAACATTTCCAAAAACGAATTCGAAAGCTGTGAACCAAATATAGAGAAGATCAACTGAATTTCTGGATTCGTACTATTTGTATACGCTTCATCTGCAAGATTTGTGGGTCCAACAATACTTGTTATCATATTTACATCGCCTTGTGTATCATACGCATAACTCCATAAAAGTGATAAATGTGCACCAGCACTTGAACCTAAAAAGGCATACTCTTCAGAAATGATCAATTCTTCATTGCGTGCTTTTAAATCATCAATGATAAGTGTAATATCGTCCAGCTGCATCGGAAAAGGTGAAGTAGTAGCATTTGCCAAACGATAATTGATATTGACAATGGCATATTGTGGTAAATCAGTTCGAATTAATTCTACAAAATTATTCATATCTGCTTTGTCACCGCCAATCCAACTGCCACCGTGTACCAAAATAATGACTTTGGTATTCAGCGTTCTGTTTTGTGGCAAGTAAATATCATATTTCTGATCTTCATCCGAACCGTACGAAACATCTAAAATTGTTTCTGCAGCAACTGCTGAAGGATCGTTGGGAGATGGTGTTAAATTTATATCTGAATCATCAGAACTACAAGAATAATTTACAAGAATAAATAAACTTACAATGGAGAGATAGAAATATTTTTTCATAACAAAGGTTTCACAATAATGACAACGCAATATCCTAAAAAAAAGTATGCGAAAATCATAATTTTGACTTAAAATTTGAAGATAGTACAATTAGAAAACTAACAGGAAATCAGTTATTTGGATACAGGATAATTGACTAAATATGTTGCTGGAGCATATAGTACTCCAGCAATGCTACTATTTAAAATGGAAAGCAGTATGGCTCATCTTCATCAAAGCCTTTTACACCACATATTCCTGGACAATGCGGCGGGCCACATGGTTCTCCTTGCGTGGCGAGTGTACACTCTTGATTAATTCGGAGATTTAACTCTAATAGACCTCCTTGAATTTCTTTTTGTTGCTTCTTTCCTATGATAGAAGCGCCGTTTACATTTAATATTGATTGTAGCATAATATAGGTTTTTATTAAAATTAAGTAATTCATTATCAAATGTTTTACGGCATTACCTTTCTTAACATTTATAGATTTACTCATATAGAACAGCATGAAATTGTCATGTGTGTTTTTTTAGACAAATTGAACTGTAACTGTTTTTATGTAAATTTTGAAAATGTTACATCTAGAAATATTGCTGGAGCATTTACTACTCCAGCAATAGTCAGTGATTTTAAAATGGCCAGCAATATGGTTGACCATTAAATCGTCCACATCTTCCTGGGCAATGTGGTGGTCCGCAAAGCTGTCCTTGTGTGCTATTGGTACACACATTAGAACTGATAGGAACAATTCCACCTTGAATTTCTTTTTGTTGTTTCTTTCCTAAGATAGAAGCGCCGTTTACATTTAAAAATTGATTTTAGCATAATGTTAAGTTTTGATTTATATAAAAATAAAGTTATTACGTACGATGTGTTTACGGTAATGCCTTAGTTAACAAATAAATAACATTATTTTATGTGTGAATTTATATATCGTGTATAGTTATGAAAAATCGATTATTTTTGTGGAATTGAAAGAATGATATTGTATGGCTGAATTTATCAAATTATATAACGAAAACCCGAATCCCAGAGCAATAAAAAGAGTGGTAGATATTCTTCGTGATGGCGGTTTGGTCATCTACCCAACAGACACCGTGTATGGTTTGGGTTGTGACATTACCAACACACGTGCGCTGGAACGGATTGCAAAGATTAAAGGTGTAAAACTTGAAAAAGCAAATTTTTCTTTTATTTGTAATGATTTAAGCCATATCAGTGATTATATTCGCCAGATTGATACACGAACCTATAAAATTTTGAAGAAAGCATTGCCGGGTCCGTACACGTTTATTCTTTCGGGAAATAACAATCTTCCAAAAGTATTTAAAAAGAAAAAAACGGTCGGGATTCGTGTTCCTGACAATAATATTATTCGAACATTGGTACGCGAACTAGGAAATCCTATTGTATCAACGTCTATTTACGATGAAGATGATATTATTGAATACACAACTGATCCTGAATTGATCTGGGAAAAGTGGGACAATTTGGTAGATGCCGTAATTGATGGCGGTTATGGTGACAATGTTGCTTCTACCATTATTGATTTATCCGGCTTTGAACCAGAAGTCATTCGTGAAGGAAAAGGCGATATTGATAGCATTCTATAAAAAATGATGAGAACCTATTTATGAAGAAACTAAAACTTGTGCTACTTGTCGTGTTGATAGCTGCCGTAGCTATTGGCATCTACATATATCCAAAAGCGTCTATGTATTTTTTTGGGAATAAAACGGCTTCAAATACAGAAGATATTGCATTTTATGTACCAACCGGCGCTACATTTAATCAGGTTTTGAGCGATTTACAATCCAAAGGCATCATAGAAAATACAGAAAAGTTTCAAAAATATGCAGCACTTCGAAATCTTAAAGAAAGCACGCTAGAAGCAGGAAAATATATATTTCCTAAAAATGTTACTTACAGCAAAATTGTGGAAGATTTACGCCAAGGAAACGGAGAAAAAGAAACAAAAGTTACCTTCAACAATGCACGTACAAAAATAGAATTGGCCGAAAAAATTGCCGCAACTGTCGAAATATCTGCGGAAGATATTTTACAACTCATTCTGGACGAAACCTTTACAAAGCAGTACGGTTTTACGCCGACAACGATTAATACTATGTTTATTCCAAATACCTACAATGTATACTGGGATATTTCTGCGGAAGATTTAATTGCCAAGTTTGCCAAGGAATACAAACGTTTCTGGAATGCATCGCGCAAAGCTAAAGCCAAAAAATTAAATTTATCACAAACAGAAGTCTCTATTTTAGCTTCTATTGTAGTCTGTGAAACGATTATGATGGACGAAGCGCCAAAGATTGCAGGTGTGTATGTCAATCGCCTCGAACGTGGTATTCCGCTTGACGCAGATCCAACACTGATTTGGATTTTAGGTGATTTTACGATTAAACGCGTACTCAATAAAGACAAAAAACTCGATTCGCCTTACAATACCTATAAAAATAGAGGTTTGCCGCCGGGACCTATCTACATTCCATCGGTACAATATATTGATGCAGTGCTGAATTACGAAAAGCACGATTATATCTTTTTCTGTGCGAAAGAAGACTTTTCAGGCTATTCCAATTTTGCTAAAACAAATAGTCAACACAACATCAATGCAGCCAAATATCGCAAAGCGTTGAACGAACGTAAAATCTATCGCTAATGTCAAACTACAACCGAAGAGATTTTGCAAAATTAGTAGTCTTAGGTGGAATTGGATATACTATTTTCGCTTGTGCAGATGAGACTAAAAAAGACAAGACACCTTCAATAGAAAAAACGAAAGAAGCAACTCCAACCATGCCTGAGTTGTTACCAGAAGATATACAACTGTATCAAAAAGCAGATGAAGCCTATCAAGAACTCGCTGTCCGATTTAACAAACGATTTCAGCAATCGCCTACATACATTGCACACTGTTTTACAACGCAAGGTGTGGCTGCTGCCGTGCAATTTGCCAATTACAAAAACCTGAAAGTTGTGGTAAAAAGTGGTGGACATAGTTTTGAAGGCTTTTCGAGTACGAATGATGGTTTGGTCGTAGATGTATCTGCCATGAAAAAAATGCAATGGACACCAGATCATAGTCTCACTGTGGAAAGTGGTTGTATTTTAAAAGAATTGTATGACGAAATGTTACCCAAACAACGCATTTTACCATCGGGCTCTTGTGCTACGGTAGGAATTGCTGGTTTGTCGCTTGGTGGCGGATATGGTTTTTTTAGTCGAAAATATGGATTGACGTGTGATAGCTTGCAAGCGATTACCATTGTAGATGGTAAAGGAAATATACGTCATGAAAGTGGAAACTCTGCAATTTTGAAAGCTTGTAAAGGTGGTGGAAATGGAAACTTCGGAATTGTAACGAAGATGAAATTTAGAACCTATCAAGCACCAAAATTCTTTCAAGCATATCGCTGTAAAGCCTATAAATTAGATACCAAAAGAGCGAAAAGTCTATTGGAAACTTGGTTTCAGTATACCAAAGAACTTCCCAACACTGCTTTTTCAGCATTTGTATTGAATGGAAAAACACTTACGGTGCTTATTACCAATTATTCCGAAGATACTACAGGTGTGATGCGTATGTTCAATGCGTTGAAAGAAGAAACAGACAAAGCAACGATAGGAAACAGGCGACCATTGGCAAAAGCGTTGGAAACTTTTTATGGTGTGCAACATCCTATTTACTTTAAAAACGCTTGTGCGGGATTGTACACTGATTTCTCAACGATCGAAGGTTGTATTGACGATGTCATCTCCAACGTAATTTCCACAAAAGGATTGATTTATCAGGTAAATACGTTAGGCGGAAATATCAATTCAGCAGCTTCTGAAAAACGTTCTGTGTATCCGCATCGAAGCTATCCGTATTTGGCGGAATTACAGTCGTATTGGGACAAAACATCGCAAGAGGCGAGTCGATTAGCAGCTTTTCAGGAAGTACAAGATCGTTTCTACGCACACGGAATTCGCGCGCATTATCGCAACTATCCTGATATCAATTTCAAAGATTTTGAAACTGCCTATTACGGAAAATATCTTCCACACTTAAAAGCCATCAAACAACAACTTGATCCTGACAATCGCATTCAGCATCCGCAGAGTATTTCTGTGTAGCATCGCTTTTCGCTATTTAAAGATTTAAAAAATTAATAATTAGCGGCTTTTGATTTTTGAGTATGCTTTGTTCAAAGTTGTGTTCTTTTGGTTCTATATATTTAATTTCTTTATTTAAAACATTCTAATTACGACTCGTTACATTTTTTCAAACTTCAAAGATGCACAATTGAGCCTATGAAATTTGAAAAAATGTAACGAGTCGTAATTAGAATGTTTTAAATAAAGAAATTAAATATATAGAACCAAAAGAACACAACTTTGAACAAAGC
>JBCCLS010000271.1:0-5408 GCA_039026835.1 Bacteroidota bacterium
AAAATTAGTAGTTGGATACTATTTATTTGTATTTTTTTAGTCTATACAATTTCTGCCCCAAACACCATTGCTTTCTGGGATAGTCCTGAGTTTATTGCCAGCAATTATACCCTTCAAGCATCCCATCCACCAGGAGCACCATTTTATACACTTGTATGTAAAGTAGTACTTTCTTTTTTCCCTGCAACCAAGGTAGCCTTAATCACCAATTTAATTTCTGCTTTTTTTGGTGCCTTGACTTGTACATTGTTGTTTAGAATTAGTCTAAATATTTCAAAACGTATAATTTTAACGTTTAAGGAAGAATTTTCTGTAGTTATTCCATTAATTTCTGGAATTATCGCGGCGTTGACGTTGGCTTTTTCTGATAGTTTTTGGACAGCTTCCACCGAAGCAGAAGTATACACTTTGTCGTTTGCACTTATGACAGGAATGATCTATTTGATACTATTATGGGAACAAGCAAATGATCGTAGAAAAGAACTAAAATATGCGCTTTTTATTGCATTTTTGTTGGGAATTTCCACAGGTGTACATTTAATTACCATTGCCATTGTAATTCCGTTTTCAGTCATCATCACGCACAAAAAATTTGGACTTAGTTTTAAGAAATTTTGCATTGCCATTATCGCAGGATGTGCCGCTTTTGTCATTATTTACAGCTTTATTGTCCAAGGACTCATCAAGTTGACAAATTCGTTGGATATTTGGCTAGTCAATTCGTACAGAATGTCTTTAAACACTGGGGTTCTTGTCGTATTGATTGGTATTGCTGTACTGATAACTATCACACTTTTTATCTCAAAAAGAAGACATAAAACACAATTACATCACTTTACTTTAGGACTTATTTTCTTTTTAATTGGAATGAGTTCCTTTTTTATGCCGATGCAACGATCTAATCTAAATTTAATGATTGCCGATAGCATGAAAAATAGCAATAAAATGCTGCAATACGTTCGTGCAGAACAGTTTGGTGTCGGAGCAATTCCTTTACTAAAAGGTCCTGTGTACAATGCACCACTTGATAAAGATGTCGCCTTTTTGGATGGAAAACCTGTGTTTACTTATAATGATGATTTTGAACGCTATGAGATGGTGCATGATGGGAAATTTAAAGAAGTAAATTATTCGGATGAGTTCACCATGTTTTTTCCGCGTTTGTTTGACAAAGGCGATGCTGAAAAATACAAAGCATGGACACCCATTTTTGGAGAACCTATTAATTATCCTGTACGCGGTGAAATTGTTACGATTAACAAACCTACGTTTACAGAAAACCTCAGCTTTTTTATCAACTATCAAGTAATTTGGCTGAATGTTCGGTATTTATTTTGGAATTTTATTGGACGACAAAACGACCAACACGGTTTGGGCTATATTAAAGATGGCAACTGGATCAGCGGCATCGGTTTTTTCGACGAAAGTCGTGTCGGTTCCTCAGCCGTAACGCCTGAGTTTTATAAAAATCACAAAGGAAAAGATGCGTACTATTTTCTACCGTTTATTTTAGGGATTTTGGGAATTATTGGACTTTGGAAACACAAACAATATTTTTGGATGACCTTGCTCCTTTTCCTCACTTTTGGGATTGGAATTACCATTTATGTCAATCCAGTGCCGTCGAGTATTTTAATTCGAGAGCGCGATTATATTTTTATTGGTTCTTTTGTGATTTTTGCCTTGTGGATTGGACTTTCTATTGTGTTTCTCACAAAAATACTCACCGCGATTAAGAAACCGAAAATACGAATTGCTATTGTAGCAGGAATTGTGTTTTTAGTCGCGCCATTACAACTATTTGCCAAAGGTTGGGACAATCATCAGCGCGGACATGATGCATTTGCCTATCATTTTGGAAAAGCATATTTAGATGCTTGTCCGCCACAAGCGATTCTCATTACAGATGGAGATAATATGACATTTCCACTTTGGTATTTGCAACAAGTAGAAGGTTATCGAACAGATGTGCGTGTCATCAATTTTGATCAATTAAATATTGATACGCATGTAAATAATCTGAAGAAAGCTGCTTTCGATTCCAAACCAATAAAAATTGATTTGGATCCTAACTTTTATGTAAGCGGAATTGAAAAACTCATTCCACTACAAGAAGAGACTAAAAATCCTGCAGTATTACCAATTTTGTTTGAATTTTTTAAGAAAGAAAACACGAAAACCAACTGGAATGGACGGATGCGACATTATATTCCATCACAAAGTTTTTCAATTCCGATAGATACATTACGAATCAAAAAACTATTCAACACACAAAAATTAAACGCTTCTTACAAATCGTCCATTACATGGGAATATCCTAAAAAGTTTTATGGCTTGAATGAAATTGTGTTGATGAACTTAGTAGTAAACAACATCAACGATCGGGCAATTTGTTTTGCCGTAAATGGAAAAAAACGCCATCAAATTGGCTTGGATTCGTATCTAATTCAACGCGGAATGGTCAATGTTTTAGCGCCAATTCAACGTACAAATCCTAATGCAAACCCAAAAATTGTAGATACCGAAATGATGTATTCCTATACGATGAATACCTTACAATTTGACGGTTTACAGGATGAATCTACCTTTGTGCGCTATGAAAATATTGCTTACGCACGCGAAATTTTACGTCAAAATTATTATTTCTTAGCGCAAGCATTACTAGAAGAGGGAAACACAAAAAAATCATTGGAAGTGTTGGACAAATGCATTGCTATTTTTCCTGATGCTACCGTTCCTTTCAAACAGTTTGCATATGCTATCGGACGATTATATGTTCGGGCAGGAAAAACCAAGAAAGGAACTGCTATTTGCAAAACTGCCATGCAAAATATTTGGGACGAATTGCAATGGATGGTTTCCTTTGACCCGCCGTATCCAATCATTAATTTACGTCATGCATATCGTTTAAAAAATATCTATTTTCAAATGATGAAGCAATTCCCTGCTGGCATACAAAATGCGCCTGTAAGTGAACAAACATTCCGAGATTTTGACGAATCGTTTCAATCATGGCAAAAAAGAAACTGGCCTTACTAATTCCAAAACTATGCTATTCTCAACCGAAGTTACTTCTTCAAAAATTATCTCCGATAATCCGCTGTTTCAGCGGACGTTGAAAGCGTATCATTTGGTGGCGCCTTATGTACACGGAAATGTCTTAGAAATTGGTTGTGGCGAAGGTTACGGTGTAGAATTGTTATACAAAAATGCAGACCAACTGACGTTGATTGACAAATCGCCCTATACAGCAGAATTGATCAATAATACTTATCCAAACACAACCATCATTCAGGAGAAAATTCCGCCGTTAACACAATTAAAAGACAATAGTTTTGACGTAGTAGTTTCGTTTCAAGTTATTGAACATATCAAAGATGCTACGTTGTATTTGGAAGAAATTTATCGAGTGTTAAAACCCAACGGAAAAGCCTATATTTCTACGCCAAATGCACTCAAAACTATTGCGCGAAATCCATGGCATTACAAAGAATATACATTTGAAGATTTGTCCAATTTAATTGAAAAAACCTTTTCCAACTATACCATTCAAGCAGTACGCGGCAATGAAAAAACAGATGCCTATTATGAAAAAAACAAAAAGTCTGTGGCGCGTTTTTTACGGTATGATATTTTCAATTTAGAGCACAAAATACCTTCTTGGTTGTTACAAATTCCGTACGAAATTGCCAATCGTATGAATCGAAAAAAATTACTCCACAAAAATCCTGATTTGGTCAATAGCATTACACTAGACGACTACTCACTTGATGAACATTCAGAAGCAACATTGGATTTCTTTTGTACGTTGATTAAATAAACTTGTTTCGCGTAGGCGGGAATCTTTTAGACTTGCTGCGCGTTGGTGTTTTTGTTTGTTGATTTATTGGTATTTAAACGTCAATTCGATTTCTATGACAAAAGCTAGTGATTTTTTCTTTTTTACCACGAATACACGAATTTTTTTAAAGTTTCAGATTCAACTTTGATTTCAAGACTATGATTCGTTATTGTGAGCATGGCGTGGCAATCTGTTTAAATCAGAACAAGATTCATATTTGAAACAAACATTGGTGCATTTTCAAATCAACAAAAAAGACAAACAAAAAAAGCTCCACAAAATCATCTGTGAAGCTAATTACGGAACGATGAAAACCAAACTTCATTCCTTTTTCAATGTCTTTATATCTGCAATAAGTTGTTGAATAGCCGTTTTGTTCAAACCGTTGTAAATGCCTCGAATTTGTCTGTTTTTATCAATCAATACAAAGTTTTCAGTATGTAAAAAATCATCTGCAGATTTAGTTTCGCCAAGATCTTCTTCTACAAAATAATGATTGCGTCCCAAATTGTAAATTTGAGCGCGATCGCCTGTAACTAAATGCCACTTTTTACTGTCAATTCCTTTAGTTTCAGCATATCTTTTCAACACAGCAACCGAATCTATTTCAGGTGTTACTGTGTGTGATAATAACAAAACCTCATCATCATCTTTAAATTCTTCTTGTAAAATATCCATATTCGCTGTCATTTTTGGACAAATCCCGGGACAGCTTGTAAAGAAGAAATCAGTAATGTAAATTTTCCCTTCAAAAGTAGCTTCTGTAATGATTTCCCCTTCCTGATTTGTCAAACTAAATGCTGGAATTTGATGAAACGTTTGCTGTGCTGTCGTTCCTTTTTCAAACCAAAATGGCGTAAAAGAAGCTTCTTGATAATAGGGCAAACTCGCCACACGACTCTCAAGCTGCTTTCTTCCTTCTTTACAATTGCACAATAGCAAAGAAGTAATTATTATAAGTATATAATTAGTTTGTCTGTATAATTTCGTCTTGTAATTCATAACACAATCCTGCTCTTTTTAAACCAAAAAATCGTCCATTTTTTGCTTCGTAGTTATTGAATAATTTTCCATTTTTTCGCCATGCTTGTTGTAAGCCTTCTTCTTTTCCATTGACAATTGTACGACGTTTAAATTTTTCTCCTGAAAAATACCATTGTTCTTGAATACCATTTAAAACTCCATTTTTATGATGAGAGATGGAACGCAACTTTCCATTACGCCACCATGTTTTGACGATTCCATGTTGTTTTCCCTTTACGTACATGGCTTCAAAACTTATCAATCCATTTTGAAACCATTTCTGACGCGCACCATTACGCTTGCCCTCTAGATAATGTGCGCGTTCTGAAATAGTTCCGCTCTGATAAATTGTCTCTGCGATTCCTGTGAAAGGTTTGTTTTGGTAATAATACAGTCCTAACTCAGGTTTTAAGGTTAACTTTTCTTTAGAAACAACTACCGAAGCAATCGAGGAAACTTCTTCGGTAATCGTTTCTTTTTCTTGAGATTTTTGCTCACAGGAAGTCAACAAAAGTACCATGATCCCAAGAAGCAGTAAAAAACT
>JBCCLS010000272.1:0-5388 GCA_039026835.1 Bacteroidota bacterium
TAAAAAAAATGAAACTAAGAAAAATAGCAATTTCTAACTTACAAGGTCATCCAGAAATTGATATTTTTCTTAGTTTCATTTTTTTTAATGCATTTTTTTTCATAATAATATGTTTTCTTAATGTTAAGCATGTAATTTAGGCATTTTATATGATAATCAGGCTAATCGTATCAAAATAGATTACAAAAAAAGGCAAGCGAATCGCTTACCCTTTTATTATCAATTTATTGAACTTTTTTTAGTTGAGAAACCTTCCATGCCAGCTTTCTTTGGCAGGAACTTCCCAGTTTTCTAAAAATTCTGCTTTGGTTGCTACCAAATTGTTAAAGACAATGGTGTTTCCAGTCACAGCTCTATCTTTTGCCATTTTTCGGAACGCTTTTAAATCTTTGTACGCTACGTATTCGCCTTGTTTGTACGATACGTTCATTTTGTCCATAAGATCAACATTGTATTCCTTTTCTAATTGTTGGATAAAATGTACGGATGCATCAATGGAACAACCTGTAGCCATTTGCTTATCCTGATCAACAGCAATGATGATGAATCGTTTGTATTTGATGTGAAAAGCCGCTTCCAGATTGCTTCCGTGTGCTGTCCATTGGGTGATGAAATGTGCAAGTTTTGCGTTAATTTCTTCTAATTCTGCTTCACTAAAGGAGCGATTGGCTTGGTAAATCCAAACTCTGGCGGCATCTGAAATGTTGTCAAATTCTACAAGCATCTGTATTTCGTTTGTAACTTTTTACTTTTGTAGTATGGTATGAGTTATACTTTGAACTCATATTATTTTGAAGACTAGAGATTTTGCGCATTTGCAATTAACTCTGCGATATCTTGTACCACAATACTGTCTTCTTTTTCTTTGTTTTTAATTCCGTCGGTCATCATCGTGTTGCAGTACGGACAACCTGTTGCAATGATGTCTGGTTTGGTTTTCAGCGCATCTTCTGTGCGTAAGATATTGATGTCCATGTTCCCTTTTTCCGGTTCTTTAAACATTTGCGCACCTCCGGCTCCACAACACAATGCAGTTGATTTGTGACGCTTCATTTCTACCAAATTGGCATTTAAAACACCCAATACATCACGAGGTGCCTCGTATTCTTTGTTGGCACGTCCTAAATAACAAGGATCGTGGAACGTAATGCGTTTTCCTCTGTAGGTGTCGCCAACGTCTTCCAAACGTCCAGCATCAATGAGTTCTTTTATAAATTGTGTATGATGTAGCACATCGTAATTTCCGCCTAATGAAGGATATTCGTTCTTTAAACAATTGAACGAATGTGGGTCACAGGTTACAATTCGTTTGATTTCGTAAGCATTGAGTATTTCGATGTTCATCATAGCTTGCATCTGAAATAAAAATTCATTTCCTGCACGCTTTGCAATGTCACCAGTACAACTTTCTTCGGGACCTAATACAGCAAAATCTACATTTGCTTTGTTTAAGATTTTTACGAAAGCTTTGGTTATCTTTTTCGCTCTATCATCATAACTTCCTGCAGAACCTACCCAAAATAATATTTCTGGTTGCCTTCCCTCTGCCATCAGCTGTTCCATTGTTTGTACTTTCATATCTTTACGTATTGTATGTAGGTTTTGTATTTTCTAGTTTTCTTCTACCCAATTGAGGCGATCCATTTGGTTGTATGGCCATGGCGCTCCATTATTTTCAATATTACTCATCATATTATTGAGTTCCATTGGTGCTGCACTTTGCTCCATTACCAAGTAACGACGCATTTCAATAATAATTGATAATGGATCAATATTTACAGGACAGGCTTCTACACAAGCATTACACGAAGTACATGCCCACAACTCTTCTGTAGTAATGTAATCATTTAATAAGGACTTTCCATCATCTACAAATGTACCACCGTTAGCATCGATATTTTTTCCAACTTCTTCCAAACGATCACGCGTATCCATCATGATTTTACGAGGCGAAAGTTTTTTTCCTGTTAGGTTTGCAGGACACTGACTAGTACAACGCCCACATTCTGTACATGTGTAAGCGTTCATGAGTTGTACCCAGTTTAAGTCTTGTACATCCGACGCACCAAATTTTACCATTTCTTCTTCTTCTTCACTTTCAGCTGGTGCCGCAAATGGATCAGCATTCGGATCCATCATTAATTTTACTTCTTTGGTTACATTTGGATCGTTGGTCAATTTTCCTTTTGCATTCAAGTTTGCATACCATGTATTTGGGAACGCTAATAGAATGTGCAAGTGTTTGGAATAATAGAGATAGTTTAAGAAAACTAAAATTCCTGCAATGTGCAGCCACCAAGTCGTGCGTTCTACTATATGCGCCATTTCTACATTTTCTGGTCCTTGAAAGATTGGATATAAAAATTGACTGATCACATTTCCTGAGCCAGCTTCTTGAAATGCTACATCGGAGGCATTCATAAATAAGAAAAGAGACATTAATACCACTTCGAAGTAAAGAATGATATTTCCATCACTTTTTGGCCAACCTTTCATTTCGGCACTTAGAAAACGTTTTAACTTAATAACATTTCTACGTATCCAAAAAATGATTACAGTAGCAAGTACAGCTACCGCTAAGATTTCAAAACTACCAATCAAGAAACCGTATACTGATTTGCCGATAAAGCCTTTAAAAACACGATGTGTTCCCAAAAGTCCATCAATGACAATTTCTAAGACCTCAATGTTGATAATTATAAATCCGAGGTATACAATAACATGAAGTGCTCCTGCAATAGGTCTGCGCACCATTTTTGATTGTCCAAGTGCAATCATTGCCATGTTTTTCCAACGCTCGGGTTTGTTATCGGAACGATCTACGTCTCTTCCAAGTTTGATGTTTCGGGTTAATTTTCGAACATTTCTAGTAAAATAGCCTACGCCAGCAATTAAAAGGATGGCAAATAGAATATTAGGAATGTACTCCATAAGTTGTTAATCTTTTGATAGTTTAGGTTATGCTTAATTTTTCTCTTCTTCTTTTTTCGCTTTTTCCTCTTTTGGCGGTGCGTATTGCTTTGGTTTTTTGCCAAATAAAGAAAAATGTACGTATCGCTTCGGATTCAATTTCATGTCTTCAAGCAATTGTTCCATCTGTAAAGTCATCCCCGTGAGGTTGTCGTATAGTTGTTTATCTTTTAACAGTTTCCCAACTGAACCTTCGCCATTTTCAATTCCTGCAATGATCTTGTCTAAACCGCCAATAGTAGCTTGTAATTGTTTGACAGTTTTGTTGAATTGAATGTTTGCCAAAGAGTCAGATACTTTTGAGAAATTGGCCGTCATGGTTCCAACATTAGTCATGACACTGTCTAGTCTGCCTTGGTTGTCTTCGAGTATTTCATTAAACGTTCCCGAAGCTTTTTTAAAGTTTGTAACAGTGATGCTTAATTCTGCAATGCTACTCTTTAAATTTATTCTTGATTCACCATCAAAAACAGCATTTACGGAAGTCAACAAAGAATCTGCACTCACAATCATATTTTCCAACTTTTCTTGTAAAGGAACTAATTGATTTTTAAAATCATCAATCATTCCTAATTGCACGCGTGTTTGCAAAGTATCGCCCGAAACTGCCATTGGTGAACCATCTTGCTGCAACATAATTGCAATACTTTTTCCACCAATAAAACCATTTTCCTGCAATTGCAGAATACTATTTTTTGAAAATTGAAAATCGTGATCTATGGACAATTTTACAATCGATTTTCCAGAAGGTTGCAATTGAATGTCTTGTACTTTCCCGACCTGATATCCGTTGATCATGACTTTGGTTGCAGGCACTAATCCGCCAACATCATTGTATTCGGCATAAAACACGCGTCCACCTGAAAAAACAGATTTTGACATTAGATAACTAATTCCCACATATAACAGTGCCAGCGCGGTAATTGCTAACAAAGCTGTTTTAATTTCTCTTGATATTTTCAATTTCTGGATTTTTGTGACTTCACAAAATTAGCCATTTTTTTGATAAGAATACGTCTAATTTACTATTGATTCAATACTTCTGCTAGCGGCACCTTTTTTCCTTTTTTGAAAGCAACTACATAACAATCGCCAAAGCCTTTGTTTTTCGCCTTGTCTTTCATGCGTTTTATCAACTCATAATCAGAAGTTTCCCCATAAAAGTAACGAAAGATTCCGCCTGATTTATGTCTGGAAATTTGATCAAGTCCGTTGAAATTGTATGGTTTGGTAGCAATTTTTTTAGAGCTTGCAGAAAGCTGAACTTTGAAAGTAACGCCTTTAATGATGCGTGAAGCTGTATCTTCTTTTGTATCTTCAATAACAGTATCGTCAACAACAACCGCTTCATCGTCTGTAAATAAAGTTTCTGAATGCAACTCAATATATTTTTTAACTGCATTGTATAAAGAAGTTGTCATGATTTTTTTCCCTTTTTTGGAATTGAGAAAATCTTCTTCTTTTTTGTGGGTTAAAAAGCCCAACTCTACCAACACACTTGGCATATAAGTTTTGGACAATACCCAAAATCCTGCTTGTTTTACACCTCTGTCTTTACGTTTTGCTGTGACTTTAAATTCTTTTTGAATGTATGAAGCAATTTCGATGCTTTGATCTAAATATTCTTCTTGCAAAAGAATCAAACTAATGAGTGATTCTGGCGAATTTGGATCGAAGCCTTCGTACACTTCTTCGTAATTGTCTTCCAAAAAAATCACCGAGTTTTCACGCTTGGCAACTTCCAAATTGGCTTTGTTTTTACTCAAACCTAATACAAAGGTTTCTGAACCATAGGCAGTTCCTTTGCGTCCGGGTTGCGCATTGCAATGAATAGAAATAAACAAATCAGCTTTTTTCTTATTGGTCATTATGGCACGTTGACTCAACGTTGGATACGTATCTTTAGTACGTGTATATAAAACTTGTACGTTGGGAAGTTTGTCTAACATTTTTCCCAAAGCCAACGAAACATCTAAGGCAATATCTTTTTCAGTAGTTCTGTAACGCTTGGTGCCTGGCGTTCCTGTATCGCGTCCACCGTGACCTGGATCAATCATTACGACAAACGCTTTTCGTCGTTTTGAGTGCTCATCTGTTGCTTTTTCATTAGCGACAACTGAGGAAGTTGTACATACTAAAAGGAGTAAAATTGAAAAATATTTATACATACAGTCGATTTCTATTCGTTTATTAAGATACTACTTGTCGTTGTAAAATGTAACTTATAAATGTGTTTATTTGGCATTCTAGGTCACACTTTGTCATCAAATCAATATAATAATGTGATTTGTGCTTTCCTTATTGTGTTAATTATGATTAAAATATCATAAATGTATGATAAAAATACACGACTAGGTTTGGCACTTCAAATATTGAGCCATACTTTTACGGCTTTCGTATCGTAAACGAAAATATAAA
>JBCCLS010000273.1:0-5365 GCA_039026835.1 Bacteroidota bacterium
GAAAAGCGCACTTTCTTTTGTTTCTTTTCTTTGTGCGAGCAAAGAAAACGAAAGTAAAAAACTGAATTGTAGTAATTTGTATTTTATTTTTTGAGTGAGTATAATTTCTATTTGAATAAAATTTATATAGAACTGATGTTAGATTAACGTGAGTTCGATATAACTTTTTATTTACATGTTTGATTATAGATAATTTACGTCACATGTCAAATCGAGCATTATCGCAGATACCGAGCGTAGCTCATGGATTCATTAAAAATATTAATTCTCAGCTGTTCTCGACTGCGCTCGAACTGACAATTGGTTATTTTTAGTGAATTATAAACTACATAGTGATTTCTTATGTCGGACTCACGCTAGATTAATTTCCTTTTGAAAACACTTTTTCTACTTCTTACACTCCAACTATTAGATGATTTTTCTTTACTAAAAAACCTCTGTTAACTCTTTCAAAACCTTCAATTCATAAACCGCAGGCGCTACTGACCTTTGTTTCATAAACCAACAGCTGCCTATATTGTTTTCATGTCAGTGCTGTGCTACTTTCGAGTCAGTATTCATCTAAAAAACAGGCATTATGAAGAAAAAAAAGACACATTCGCTACAGCTCAACAAGGAACGTATTTCTGAGTTTGAACGCATACACATCAATGGTGGACAAAAAACAACAAAATGCTTTTACACCCTCAAAACAAAATGCAAAACACTGCATAACTCTAATTTATATATGGATTGTACCGTTACCCACCAAGCTTGCATAACAGAACCGAGATTTTGTGGAATGTTTGGATAAATCACACAGTGCTCACCTTCTAAAAAATCATTTCCAACTCCGTAAGTTTCATATAATTCACGGAATTGCGAGTTGTATTCCTATTATTTGGATTGCACACAAGTTACATTTGACGAAGTAAATAGGTAAAAGTTAATTTTAAAATTGAATTCGTCATGAAAAAAACTACAGTGTATACACTCATGTTATTATTTCCTTTGTTGGGATGGTCGCAGTGGAATCAAATAGGACAAAATTTACTTGGAGATGCTGCAGGAGATCGCTTTGGCGTAAATGTGAGCATTAGTGATGATAATGCGATCATTGCTGTGGGCGCTTTTGATAATGATGTAAACGGAACAAATGCGGGACAAGTAAAGGTTTTTAGATATGAAAATGGCGCATGGACGCAGATTGGGCAAAGTTTATATGGAGATGCCGCTGGCGATGGATTTGGTCGTGGTGTGAGTGTAAACAGTGCAGGAACTATCCTCGCAGTAGGTGCGAATGATGGAGGCGGTGCAAATGGCCCGGAGTCTGGACATGTAAAAATTTACGAAAATATAAACAATACGTGGACACAGATTGGACAAACCATTGAAGGTGCAGCCAATGGTGATGATTTTGGTTTTCAAATCAGCATCAATGATAGTGGTACGATAGTAGCGATAGGCGCACGCTTTCATGATGTCATTGGCTTTAGTGACGGTGAAGTCCGTATTTTTGAAAATGTAAATAATACCTGGACCCAAATTGGACAAGACATTAATGGTTCGGCTTCTAATGATAAGCTTGGCAGTAGAGTTGAATTAAGTGGAGATGGCAGCAAGGTTGCCATTTCAGCAATAACATCAAATCAGTCTAGAGGTCATGTAGCCATATATGAAAATATAAATAATTCGTGGGTTAAGATTGGACAAAATATTGATGGAGAAGCCAATGGCGATATTTCTGGTCAAGGATTAGGATTTAGTAACAACGGAACTATTGTTGCCATTGGAGCAGCTAATAATGACAGCAATGGTAGCAATTCTGGACATGTCAGAGTGTTTAAATTTGAAAATGGAAATTGGTCTCAAGTTGGACAAGAACTTGTGGGAGATAGTTCCGGTGATAACTTTGGAATAGATGTTGCCCTAAGTGATGACGGAACTATTTTAGCAGTATCTGCAGGAGGAAATGGAGTCTTTTCAACAAATACTGGATACTGCAAGTTATATCAACTTCAAAATAATAGTTGGGTACAAGTTGGCGCAACAATCCCCAACAATCAATCTGGAGATCTTTCAAATTTTATAGCATTGAATGCAAGTGGAAGTCGTATCATTATTGGAACACCGAGTAGTGATGCCAATGGATCAGATGCGGGCATTGTTCGTGTGTTTGGAAATGCATTGTTGAGTGTTGCAGAAAGCAGTTTTACTAGTAAAATTGCCCTCTATCCCAATCCTGTAGTGCATACGTCTACTATTGATTTAGGAAAAAGATATGATACTGTTATGATGCAAATCGTGAACAGTAATGGTCAGCAAGTAACGCAACACACCTACACGCGAATGCAAAATCTTACTGTTGACACCACTACTTTTGCTCCAGGAATGTATATCATTCACCTTATTTCAAACAAAGAAAAAGCTACTGTCAAGATGATGAAACGTTAATGCTTTTAATTTTAGTCTAGAACATTTTTTTCAGTTAGAGTATTGCTTAAGTAAAGTGAGTTCGACATAAGAAATCACCGTACAATTTGTAATTCACTGAAATTCAAATAATTGTTTGTGTTGTCAAAACTATAAATTGTGTAACGTATACCTCAGAAAGTACCAGTAAGTCACAACGCTGCTATACCGATTCAAATTGTCCATTTTCAGCGTTACTTTGCAATACTGACATCGTATTTTGTGGATTTTAAGATGAAAAAAGCATGAATTAATATCCCAACTTCATCAACCAACAGTCTGCTGAGTCTGCTACTATATGAAGTAATAATGCAATTCCGAAAATCCGTGTTTTGGAAAAAAATACCATTCCTGCATAGACAGCAATTGCGTAATAACTATGCAATGGATGAAAGTTGATACTACAACGATTCGGATCAAAAATTGGGGTAGCTAACAAATGATCAAGATCAATAAGCATCGCCAATACAAAGATAAGATAGACTGTTTTCCACTTTTTGCGATAAAAATACCAAGCAATAAAAAGCGGAAATACAAAGTGAAGTCCGTAATGAATACAAAATCGAAACACTATCCTACAGTTTGTTGTTCTAAATATGTAAGCGCATTAGTCCCTTCGTTAAAAAGCAAATCTAAAATGCTAAGATTGGCGATAAAGCCAAATTTGGAATCAAATACTTGAGTATATGTATCAAATCCGTAAGTAGGTTCTTTTTTTACATCAACTAATTTTCGAAAATCGTGAAGAGCCGTCACAGTCGGTTGATATGTTTCTGTTTGTGAAGTTTCAATCGCAAGCTGCAAACAATCATTAAGTACCTGAATTACCTCAAGATTTAGATCCATTAAATAGGTATACTTTTTTTCAAACAACGGCAAAAATTCATCTTCATAGTATTCAAAATAGGGAGAAGTCCTATAGGCACTTTCTAATGATTTCCAGTGTAAACGTTGCCAAGGTGTTTCGTTTGCGATTAAAATTTCCCTGTATTTTTGGTGTTTACTTCCTTTAGAGTGACGCACTGGCACATTTAACATCAACTTTCCATTGGCACCATAAATATAGGTACGATTGCGATAGGTTTGTTTTTGGAAATTATCTTCCATTTCATACACAAGCGTTTCTGTCTTGGCAAACAATACATAATGTGCAATGCTTGGAAAATACGTTGGATGGACTAAGATGCTCACAATCTTTGAAGTTTATGTGTTTATAAGTTGAGGAGTTTACAACTTAATTTTCAAATTATCAAATTGATACATTAAGACATTATTTATTTGCCTTCTTACGCTTCCTAAAATAACTAAATCCAAACCAACCTGCGAGTGCAATTAGGAAATATGGAAAATACGATACAGTTTCTCCTTTTCCACTAACTGTGGTAAACAAACGATTCCAACGGATTTTGTTAAGTCCGCTCGCATCTCCATCCCAACTCATCCATACAAATACAGGCTTTCCAAGTACATGATCAAACGGAACAAATCCCCAACTTCTGGAATCTTGCGAGTTTCCACGGTTATCTCCCATCATCCAGTAATAATCTTGTTTGAAAGTATACGAAGTAATGACTTCTCCATCAATTAAAATTTGATTGTCTTTTACAGTTAAATTATTGCCTTCATATTCTGAAATCGCTCTTTTATATAGTGGAATGTTGTCCATATTGACATCAATTGTCATTCCTTTGGCAGGAAGCGTTATCGGTCCAAATTGCATATTATTCCAATTGTATTTATCAGAATGTGGAAAAATACTTTCTTCCCTTTGTCCTTTAGGAGTTATTGCCTTTTCAACACCTGCTACATTTGGATGATTTACGAAAGCTGCCGCTGCTTTGTCTGTAATTGACGAAAAATAATAAACACCTGGTTGTTTTGTAGAATAATATCCATCAGTGATATCATAACGATCGTGTAGATATTGTTTATTGAAGCCTCTTCCTTTTGTTTGAACAAAATAACTGAACTGTAATTTCGTTCTATCTGGCAATACATTTTTTACACCATTGATATATACATAGCCATCACGGACTTCCAATTGATCACCTGGCAATCCCACACAACGTTTTACATAGTTGGAACGCTTGTCCAACGGTTTGTATTTTGTTTTACTTTTTGCATCTGTAATAACAGTTAATGTATCCGCTGGCCAGTTGAATACCACAATATCATTACGCTCAATAGACTCAAATCCCGGAAATCTGAAATATGGCAATTGTGGACTTTTTACATACGACTGAATTCCTGTTACAGGTATTTCATCGTGCACCATTGGCAAAGAAATTGGCGTCATTGGCGTTCTGGCACCGTAATGTATTTTACTCACCATTAAGAAATCGCCCACCAACAAGGTTTTTTCTAAAGAAGAGGTCGGAATCACAAAAGGTTGCATCACATACGTGTGTACCAGAGTGGCTGCGACTACGGCAAACAATATTGAAGCTACCCACTCACCCGCAGTCGAGCGTGGTTTTAAGCTACGTTCATGTATGTATGCTACATCCAAGCCGTAGTTTACATAGAAAATATACAATCCTAACGTAAGTACCACTAAAACGGTTTCTGCGCGATCTGTACGCCCAAAACTACGAATGGTTTCTACCCAAATTACTGGGAATACGATTAAATTTACAATAGGAATGAATAGTAAAATTACCCAATACCATTCTTTCGGACGATTGATAATGCGCATTAAAATAAAGGCGTTGTAGATAGGGACTAAAGCTTCCCAAGCTTTTCTACCGGCTTTTACATACAGTTTCCAAGTTCCTAAAAAATGAATGAGTTGAACGGCTAAGAAGAATAGTAAAAATGCTTGCGTAAACGACATTTGTTTTTTTGTTTATTACTTCAACTAGTAGTTGAATTGTGTTGGTTATTTACAAAAATATATTCCACTGAGGGATATATA
>JBCCLS010000274.1:0-5340 GCA_039026835.1 Bacteroidota bacterium
GTAATTAGTAGACAAAATTCATAAAATTTATCTTCTATTTATATTAAGAATACAACACTAATTTTTTTGTGCTTGAATTTGATTATTTTTAGTAGAAATGTCTTTATTAATCAGTTGCTGAATGCGCTGTGAAATAAAAATGCTCATTATCACAAAGCCCATAAAGAAGAAGAAACCATTTTGTAGTTCAGATTTGTTGGTGGATAGGATTTGTAAACTTTCCAGATTGTTTTCCAATTGTCCTAGTTGACTCGAAATGATGCCTGTAAAACCAATGTACGACATAAAAATTGCCACAACCATCACATCAGCTATAGACCATTTTCCACTTTTAAATACCATAAAACGAATAAATTTGTTGCGTTTTAAGGAACGTTTAAACACCAATAGCAAACTCGAAATGAGTTTAGAAACTGGGAAAATTACACTGAATAACAAGACTAAAATTCCAACAATCATCACGTTGGTTTTGCCTTGCGACAGCATAATGCTAGAGACTTCCATGATGCTTTTGCTCTTGTAATACAACACCTGATCTTTGAATGAAATCGCTTCGCCCATCAATTCCAATTCCATCGAGGAAATGCGCGCGTCAATATCAATCATCGGAAGAAAAACACCTAACAGCAACAAGTGTACTGCCGCTATTATGTAGATGACAATTTTGATGGTTGCATTGTCTTTAAAAACAAAAAACATCAACACCAACATGCTAGCAAAAGCAACAAAAATGATACTGTTGTATACGCGTTGTTCTTTGTTGATGGTTTTCAATTTGTCTGAAATCAGGGAAATACATGCTGTTCCTGTTGTTGTATTGTATTTGGAGAGAATATTGTTATATGAAGTATAGTCTAACTTTTGAAAGGTACCTTCTGTATACGAATTGAGTTGCGCTAAAATGTATTTTTTGATACTATCGCGATTTTCTTCACTTTCAAAAAAATCAAGTATGTCTTCTGTAATTACAGGCACTTGATTTTTCAGTTCACTAAAAATTTCAAAAAAATCAGCGCCAATATTTTTCAACGAAAGTCCTAAAAAGTCTGTGTTTTTCTCATTTTTGGCTTTGTAAGCGCGTTCAAACTTATCTATCGATTCATTTAAAAATGTTTGTACTTTAACACGTGCTTCTTCGCGTTGCGTCCCTGAGAGTTCTAAGTCCTGAAGTTTTTTTGTGATAATTGTGGCAAATTGCTCTTCCCAAGAATCCACATTAAACATTCCATACTTAATATCCGAAAGTTCAATCACATCTGCTTTGAGCATACGTTTATTGGTTTCCAATCGATAGGTAGAAAACGCCGCAAAACCAATCGCGATCAGCAATACAACTAAAATACTATGTGAGATGAGGTTTTTGCGCACGGATTAGGTGGTTTTGTAAAGTAAGACGACTTACTTCCAAATTTGTTTCATACGTAGCAATTTACAGTTTTTTTAAAATATTTAGATGTACAGTATGATGTTGACTGTTATTAGTATTGCAATCCAATTTTTGCTTTTACCTGTTCGATGATGGTCATAAGCTGCTCGCTGAATGCTAATGGTAATTTTGTGTTTTCGGTGTCACCATGTAAAATATTTGCGTTGACAGCTTCAATTTCATGTACATATCCAAATCCTAAATGCGGAAGTTCGAACACGGTTTCTTGTTGGTCTTTATAAAGTGTAATAGTATTGGCATGATGGAAACTGCGATGTAATTTGATACTGCCTTTGGTGCCAAAAATATATGCTTCTGTCGGGGTGTTGGCTTCAAAAGTAGCTTCCAATACTGCTTTGGCTTCATGTTCATACTCGAACAGCATAGCGCAGAAACTATCTACTGCTGTTGTGGTCATTCGGGCTGTGGCATGAATGGTTTTGGGCATTCCCAAGACTAATAAACTCAAGAATATTGGGTATATTCCAATGTCTAACAAAGCGCCACCGCCAAGTTTTTTGTTGTACAAACGACCATCAGGATTAAAGGTAGTTTCAAAACCGAAATCAGCACGAATGCTGACAATATTTCCTATGGTGTTTGTCTCTAAAAGTTCCAGTACTTTTTGATATGAAGGCATGAATCGTGTCCAAATCGCCTCCATTAAAAATACCTGTTGCGACTTGGCTTCTTGAATCATTTGTTGCACTTCCGTGAGATGCATTCCAAGTGGCTTTTCACATAAAACAGCCTTTTTGTGTTGCAAACACAACATTGTATTTTCGAAGTGGAAAGCATGTGGCGTAGCAATATAGATGATGTCAACGTCTGTATCTTGCGCTAGTGCTTCATACGAATCATAAGCTTTGTGTGCAGTGTATTTCGCAGCAAAATGGGTAGCTTTTTCCAAACTGCGCGAAGCTACAGCCTGTAAAATGGCAGTTTCTGACAATTGCAAGTCAGAAGCAAATGTATGTGCTATTTTTCCGAGTCCAAGAATTCCCCAACGTACTTTTTTTGACATGATAATTGATTTATTAGAACACCAAAATACACAATCTGAAAGTAATTCAAGTATACAATATTGACTTTCAAGCTGCGTTTTTTGACTTGAATATTTTAATCGCAATCAATCCCAATGTGGCTATTCCAAAGCCACGCGTGATGCCAAGTAAATAAGGAGAAATATCCAAAAAATATTCTGCCAACTCACCAATGGTTACTACCAAACCTCCCATGAGCAGTAACTTCTTAATTTCTCTTTGTACTATCGGATTCATAATTGTACTTATTTTTTCAAAATTCCTAAATATGCTTTCCACGGACCCACTTCATTGCGGTATTGTGTTGCCATGACTCTGGCAATTTGTGCAATATGTCCCAAATCGTGCACCGTCCAAGTAGCGAGGAGTTGCTGTAAATTTACTTCGCCCAATGCTGGATGCATGCCTTTTTTGGAAAGATCGTTTTCTGAAATTTGAAGCGTTGCCAATTCATTGAGATTTTGTGTGCGAAGCGTTTTAAATTCGTTTAATAAATCGTGAATGGTTTTTCCTTTGCTATCATTTGCTTGCGCAAAACGATCAAACGGCACAAATGTTTTATCTTTTTCTTCTGACAAGATGATTTTTGCCCGAACCATCCAATCTGTTTTTTCTCCGTGAATAAGATGTCCAACAATATCATACGGACTCCAAGTGTTTTCGCCTTCATTGTTGTATAGCCAATCTTGCGACACGTTAGAAAGCATTGTTTTCAATGTTTCTGGTGTTTGTTGCAGTATTTCTACAGATTTTTCAATGCTAAATTTCATACTTAAATTTCAAAATCAAGAGATGAACCTCTTAAAAAAGAGCCTTTTGCTTCATATTCGTCCACAATTGCATGTTTTATGAGTGTAAACTTTTCTGTATCAACTATAGAATTGTTTTTATCTTCTAACTGCTCGATAATGGATTTCAATTTTTCCGTCTCTTCATCATAAAACAAAGTGCCTGTTGCTATATTTTCACGAATATAATTCACTAATTTTTGATAAAATTCTGTGGTAAAGTTTTTATTTTGATGTTGAATTGCTCCATCTTCAAGTACTTCAACAACTTTTAATATCGTGCCTTCATAGGTTTTTTGGTCTTCAGAAGCCGCAGCATACGTGTCTCTTATATAATTTAATCTTTCTTCATAATCAATGGGAATTTCTTCCTTTTCATCCAAAACTTTTTATTTATATACATGACCGTTTTTTCAATATCAAAGTACGATGTTAGTCTTTCAATGGTCTCTTTGTCTATTTTGCCATTCACCGTAAGCCAACCAATTTCCAATTCCTTTATTCTTTCTGGAATGATGACCTTTCCTCTAAAATTCAGTCCCAGCGAACTCCATTTAGGTTTTTCAAAAACTTCCTCCGGGATTTCTACAAGATTGTGATATATTCGGGAAGGTCTGTAAAATTCATGATTTTCTATCTCACGATCTATATATTTTTCAAGGTTTGTTGCTTTGTGACTTACAAACCAATTAATTTCAGGTCGCAAACATTGTGTTTCCTTATTTTGTGAGATGCCAGTAAATCCGCCCCAATATTCCAAAGGAGTTTCTTCTAGGATAGTTCCGTCTAGGTTGTACAGTACATGTTTTACGTCTACCGTAGCAATTTGTTTTGGAAGTTCTTTAAAAATAGTATCTACATCCAAACCACGAATTTCATTCAAATACAATTGCTCTCCATGACGATTGTATGGGAAAAATTTGGTGATCCAGCCGTCAATATATTTTGGATTCCCGTATTCTTCTATTGTGTGAATTTTAAAAATGTGCATCCAAAATTCGTTGTCAATAATTCCTTGTGCAGTGTTGCGAATGTTTGTAATAATTGGATGCAACGTTTCATGCCACCATGCCAAATCGTATTTCTTTAAAACGGCTAACTTTTCCAACAGATGATTCCAATCGGAAGTAGTACCTTCTACAGTCATTTCGGGAATTCCACAAACACATACGGCCACTTCATATTCAAAATACGCTTTAAACGTATCCATCATCACAATCTCACTGACCACTTTAGAAGCTGATGTTGTAGTGCTAAAATCTGCACGCAATTCTCCGACCAATTCTGTGCCTAATATTTGTTCAATTTCTTGACTGAATTCTTCAGTAGTTTCATGCCACGGACTCGTAGGATTGCCAAGAATGATATTATCATTTCGAATGGTAATGGTGTTACCTTTGCTGAGCTGTGGAAAAAGATTCTTCCCAGATGCGTTTGCATAGTTTACATGATTAGAGATTCCTTGTAAAATTAGCAACCAAATCATATCTGGTGATAGTGTAAACGGTCTGTGTTGCGAATACGCCAAATACAATCCATATAAAAAAGCATGATATCCACCGTCTACTAATTTGTCATCAAGATTGGGAATATATTCAATTTTATCGGCAAACTTTTGAGCAATTTCACTCCACACTTTTTCATCAAGCAACTGCTCAGGCCGTTCGAGTGTTTCAATGTGAAATGTGATGGAGTTTTCGGTTTTTGTCGTGATCATAATGGAGTTTGAATGGTACAATTCCGAAAATACAATTTTATTTGATATGATTATCCATTGCTTCTTAAGGTCAAATTATCTACGCTCGCGATGTATTTCTCCGCGCTTGTGGTATTTTTTTGAAATGAAGTCTTTAAAAATGCAATCTTTGAAGTGTTATTAAAAAGAAACAATATCAGATTATTAGGTTATACTTCAACGATGAAAAGTCGCTTATGTACTTGTTGCAGAGCGACTTTTTTTATAAATAATCTTAAAAAATAAATTTGTAACCTTTTTGAAAGTCAAATTGTCCAATGGATGTGAATTCACAAATCAAATCAAAAAACAATTAAAACTTTTAAAAAATGAAACAATTTAAAAACA
>JBCCLS010000275.1:0-5309 GCA_039026835.1 Bacteroidota bacterium
CCAATGGTCAAACTTCCCGTATCGCCCATAAATACTTGCGCTGGATAAGTATTGTACCATAAAAATCCAATTAATGCCCCTACAAATGCGGCGATGTATATGGTGATTTCTCCCGCTCTTGGAATGTACATGACATTGAGATATTCAGAGAAAATTAAGTTTCCTGAAATCCACGCAAATATTCCTAACGTAAGCACAATGATGACTGAAGTTCCTGCGGCAAGCCCATCAATTCCGTCCGTAAGATTAGCACCATTAGAAACTGCCATAATGATAAAAATCACAATAGGAATAAACACTAGCCACGCATATTTAGCATACGCTGGATTGATCCAAGTCACTAATTTTGCATAGTCGATTTCGTTATCTTTCACAAAAGGAATTGTCGTTTTCATAGAACGCACTTCTTCCCCAAATTTCTTTGTGGGTGCGTCATTGTTCATTACAATTTCTTGCTGCTGTGCTGCTGGTAATTCTTCACGAATGGTTACATCATTATGAAAAAATAGCGTTGCGCCTACAATGATTCCTAATCCTAATTGTCCTAAAAGTTTAAAGCGCCCTTTGAGTCCTTCCTTATCATTTTTAAACTTCTTGATGTAATCATCAATAAAGCCAATAATTCCCATCCAAATGGTGGTAACAATTAGCAGAATGATGTAAATGTTTTCCAATTTTGCAAAGAGCAATACAGGGACTAATGTTGCCAAAATGATGATGATTCCTCCCATGGTTGGTGTTCCTGCTTTTTCTTTTTGTCCTTCCAGTCCTAAATCACGTACCGTTTCTCCAATTTGTTTTGAGCGTAAGAAATTAATGATTCGTTTCCCAAAAATCATAGAAATCAACAACGAAAAAATCACTGCCATAGCCGCCCTGAAACTTAGATAGCCAAACAAGGAAGCGCCTGGAAGCTGGTATTGATTTTCGAGATATTCAAATAAGTAGTATAACATGCTGTTGTTAGGTGTTGTTGCTCTTTTTTAAAACTGGTTATTATTCGCTTAAACTGTCTAGTATTTCTTTTATGATTTTGTAATCATCAAAATCGGTGCGCACTCCATTGATTTCCTGATAGGTTTCATGTCCTTTTCCGGCAATGAGAATGATGTCACTATCATTCGCCATTTGACAAGCTGTTTTAATTGCTTGTTTTCTGTCTGTAATGGAGAGTGTTTTTTTATAATTTTGTGGCTCTACGCCTTTTTCTATTGCTTCAATGATGGCTAATGGATCTTCGCTTCGTGGGTTGTCGGACGTAAAGATGGCTTTGGTACTTAAACTCGAAGCAATATGCCCCATTTTTGGTCGTTTGCTTGCATCGCGATCACCGCCACAACCTACTACCGTGATTAATTGCTCATTTCCTGTGCGAATGTTGTTGATGGTTTCCAAAACATTTTTCAAGGCATCTGGCGTATGCGCATAATCTACAATGGCCGTTATTTTGTTTTTTGTGATGAAATATTCAAAGCGCCCGCTGACGTTTTCGAGTTCACTCATTAAGCGTAGAATCTCAATTTCTTCTAAGCCTAATAAATCTGCAGTAGCGTAAATAGATAATAAATTATACGCATTGAAACTCCCAATAAGCTTTGTCCAAACTTCGCTTTCGTTTATTTTTAACAGCAATCCCGTCAAACGGTTTTCCAAAATTTGCGCACGATAATCCGCATAGGTTTTGAGCGCATAGGTGTATTTTTTTGCTTTGGTATTTTGCATCATCACTAAACCATTTTTGTCATCTATGTTTACCAAGCAAAAGGCATCTTTAGGCAATTCGTCAAAGAATTTCTTTTTGACATCTCGGTATTCTGCAAACGTATCGTGATAATCTAAATGATCGTGTGAGAGATTGGAGAATATTCCGCCACGAAACAACAATCCTTCGGTACGCTTTTGATGAATTCCGTGCGAAGACACTTCCATGAAACAGAACTCCACGCCTTCCAAATTCATTTTATGCAAATACTTGTTGATGGTTAATGAGTCAGGTGTTGTATGTGTAGCTTTGTATTCCGTATCGTTGACTAAAATTCGTACCGTAGAAAGCAATCCGACTTTGTACCCTGCTTTTTTAAAGAGTTGATACAGCAACGTAGCGATGGTCGTTTTTCCATTGGTTCCCGTCACACCAATTAACTTTAGGTTTTCAGAAGGTGTTCCGTAAAAGTTGGAAGCCATGATCGCTAGTGCGCTGCTTCCATTGTCAACCTGAATATATGTGACGCCGTTTACAATTTTTTCTGGAATTTCATCACAGATAATTGCAACAGCGCCCGCTTTGATCGCTGCTTTGATATAGCTGTGTCCATCTACCTCATAGCCTTTGATGGCGATAAACACGTCATTTTCTTGTACTTTCCGTGAATCAAAGACCAACTCACGGACAGCAATATTGGTGTCGCCCGTAACAGCTTCAATGTGCACTTTGTATAATATGTCTTTTAGTATTTTCACGATAGTTCGAGTACAATTCGTTTTTTTGATCCTATTTTTATGCCTGCCTCCAATGATTGCTTGGTCACTTTTCCACTTCCTTTTACCTCAACACGCAATCCTAAGTTTTCTAGTAGCGGAATAGCATCCATTGCGGGCATTCCTACTACATTTGGTATGATGGTTTTGTATTTTCTTATTTTTTCTAGATACTTTTCATAGTCTTTCTCAACAACCTCATGCACTTGTTCAATGTTTTCTACTTGATCGAATATGGGCGTATCTCTGTATATTTTGTGTGCAATTTTTTTGAATACAGGTCCCGAAACATCCGCACCGTAATAGCCAATTTTTTGCACAGGCTCATGAATGACTACTATACACGAGTATTTCGGATTTTCCACTGGAAAGAATCCTGCGAAACTTGAAATGTATTTGACATCACTTCGTTTGCCTGCATAGTCTTTTTGACAAGTTCCCGTTTTTCCTGCCATAGAAAAGTCTGGTGAATACAATCCGTTTCCGGTTCCGTGCTTTTTCTCCACCACATTTTGCATCATCTTTTTCACCTTTGCCACAGTTTCTTGAGAACAAATAGATGGATTGATGACTTCCTTGTCAAATTTTTGCTCGCTTGTATACCAATTTTCGCGTACTGCTTTTACAAATCGTGGACGCACGAGTTCACCATTATTGGCGATAGCGTTATAGAATGCAAGTATTTGCATTGGTGTTAGTTCGACACCATATCCGTATGCCATCCACTGTAGTGAAATTCCGCTCCAATTTTTGTCGTTCGGATGCGGCACAATTGGTTTTCCTTCACCAGTAATGGACAATTCCAGTGTTTTGTGGAGATTCATATTGTAGAGTCGATCTACAAACTTTTTTGGATTTTTCCCGTAGAAATTATCTATGATTTTTACGATGCCTACATTTGAAGAAACTTCAAAAGCTTTGGATGCTGTAATGGTTCCGTAACCGCGTTTGTTAGAGTCTTCTACAGTTTCCCCGTAAAATGTTAAGCGTCCATTGCCTGTATTTACTAAGTAATCGCTATTGATAACTTTGTCTTCCAATGCCGCCACCATCGACATGAGTTTGAATGTAGAACCAGGCTCGTGTCGCTCGCCTACTGCATAATTGAAACGTTCTGTATATTTCCCTTTGCTGTTTCGTCCGAGATTCGAAATCGCTTTGACTTCACCAGTTGCTACTTCCATGACCACAACACAACCGTGATCGGCTTGGTATTTTTCCAGTTGCTCTAATAGCGCATGATGCGCAATGTCTTGCACATTTACGTTGACGGTAGAGATGATATCGTATCCATCTTGCGGTTCTAAATCGTTGTCATTGGAGATAGGTTTCCATTGTCCTTTGGCAATTTTTTGTTCCAAACGACTGCCTTCTTTTCCACGCAAGTGTTTTCCGTAGGCACCTTCCAGTCCAACTTTGGTGTAGTGTCCATTTTTATCTTTCAACTCATATCCAACAGTTCTACGCGCAATATTCCCAATAGGATGTTCGCGAACAGTTTTTACTTTGTCAATAAATCCACCTCGGAAAGTTCCACGCTTAAAAATTGGAAATTGTTTGATGCGCATGTATTCCGCATAACTTAAATTTTTTGCTATTGGATAGAATTGTGATTTATTTGTGCGCGCTTTGGTCAATCTGTTTTCGTGATATGCTGACGATTTCCCAAGTAGTTTTGACAGGGAATCTGCCAATGCTTTTACATTATCTGTAAATACTTTTGCATTGACTGTTTTGGTATCAAAGTAAATATCGTATTTAGAGACAGATGTAGCAAGCAAACTTCCGTCATCGGCATAGACATTGCCGCGACTTGGTTCAATGACAGTTTCACGAATGACTTGTTTTTCTGCTAATGCTCTGTATTTATCACCTTCTACAAATTGGACATTCACCAATTGCACCACAACCGCAACCGCAAAGAGAAACATACCTCCTGCGACAAAATATAAACGATTTAATATGTTCTTTTCGGTGACTGGCATTTGTGATTATTGTTGTGACGTTACTCTTATTTTTTTTGGTGGGTTTTCCGATGGCGCCAATCCGCTGCTGGCTACTTTTTCGGTGATATACGATTCTAATTTTAGCTGTTGCAGCGTGGTCCGCGCTTCTACAAATTGACTTTTCAGTTCTTTTACTTCATCATTTAGTTTGGCAATTTTGTGTACTTTTTCATCTGCCCAATGCGAACTTGCGATCATAATCAAGGCTAAAAACGAAGCAAATACAATGAACCGCCAGTTTTTGATGGCGTCATCTTTGATGAGAAACTTCCCTTTTAGTATGTCATATATATTTTTTTTCATTTTACAGACGTTCTGCTATTCTTAGTTTGGCGCTGCGCGCTCTGTTGTTTGTTTTTATTTCTTGTTGTGATGGAATTATTAGTTTCCCCACTTTTTTAAATGGCACTTCTACTCTTCCGTAGAAATCTTTTTCAGGTTCGCCTTCAAAGAGTCCATTTCGGATAAAGCGTTTTACCAAACGATCTTCCAATGAATGGTAACTGATCAAACTGAGTCTTCCACCTGCATCAAGCACTTCTTGCGTTTGCATTAGAAATTCTTTGAGCACTTCTATTTCTTGATTTACTTCTATGCGAATCGCCTGATAGATTTGCGCCAATATTTTATGTTCTCTGTGTTTTGGCAAAAATCGCTGCAATGCCACGCGCAATTCTTCTGTCGTACGAATGGTTTGCTCAGATCGCACTAAGACTAGTTGCGCTGCAATGGCTTTTGCATTTCGCAATTCACCATATAATGATAAAATAGATCGCAAGTCTTCTTCTTCATATTCGTTGACTACGTGATACGCGGAAACCGCTC
>JBCCLS010000276.1:0-5309 GCA_039026835.1 Bacteroidota bacterium
GGAACTACCTTATTTAGCGATGTGAGCTTTGTCATCAATCCGAATGATAAAATTGCTTTGATGGGAAAAAACGGCGCTGGAAAATCTACCATGATGAAGATTATTGCGGGTGCTCAAAAAGCAACTCGCGGCAAGGTAAGTTGTCCAAAAGATACGGTGATTGCGTATTTACCACAGCATTTATTGACAGAAGATCAGTGTACTGTTTTTGAAGAAGCTTCCAAAGCCTTTCAACATATTTTTGAAATGCGCGATCGTATGGACGAGCTCAATACACAACTTGAAACGCGAACCGATTACGAGAGTGAAGCCTACATGAACATCATTGAAGAAGTTTCAGAGTTGGGTGAACGCTATTATGCATTAGAAGAAATAAATTATGATGCAGAAGTGGAAAAAGCCTTGAAGGGACTGGGTTTCAAACAAGACGATTTTCAACGCATGACGAGTGAGTTTAGCGGCGGTTGGCGCATGCGAATTGAATTGGCGAAGATTCTGTTACAAAAACCTGATTTAATTCTGCTAGATGAGCCCACAAATCATATTGACATTGAATCGGTGATTTGGCTGGAAAATTTCTTGGTCAACAAAGCCAATGCAGTCATGGTCATTTCGCATGACAGAGCTTTTATTGATAATATTACCAATCGTACTGTTGAAGTCACTATGGGACGTATTTACGATTACAAAGCCACATATTCACATTACTTAGAATTACGTGCCGATCGCAGATCGCATCAAATCAAAGCGTATCAGGAGCAACAAAAATTTATTGCGGACAATCAAGCATTTATTGAGCGTTTCAAAGGAACCTATTCCAAAACCAATCAGGTCGCTTCTCGCGTGCGTATGTTGGAGAAATTAAAAATTATTGAGATTGATGAAGTAGACAATTCTGCGCTAAAACTCAAATTTCCACCTGCACCACGTTCTGGAGATTATCCTGTCATTGTAGAAGAATTGTCTAAAAGTTATGACGATCATATTGTATTTAAAAACGCTAGTTTTTCTATTGCTCGTGGCGAAAAAGTCTCATTTGTGGGACGAAATGGAGAAGGAAAATCCACCATGATCAAATCGATTTTAGGTGAAATAGATCACGAAGGAAATTGTGCGCTCGGTCACAATGTAAAAGTGGGCTATTTTGCACAAAATCAGGCGTCGTTACTCGATCCGAATTTGACCATTTTTCAAACTGTAGATGAAGTGGCTAAGGGAGACATTCGCACACAAATCAAAAATATTTTAGGACGTTTTATGTTCAAAGGTGATGATATTGACAAAAAAGTTGGTGTACTTTCTGGAGGTGAAAAAACGCGTTTGGCCATGGTAAAATTATTGTTAGAACCTGTCAACTTGTTAATTCTAGATGAGCCAACCAATCACTTAGACTTGCGTTCCAAAGATGTCTTAAAAGATGCGCTAAGAGCTTTTGACGGGACTTTAATCTTAGTTTCACATGATCGTGACTTCTTGCAAGGATTATCACAAAAAGTATTTGAATTTAAAGACAAGCGAGTCATTGAACACTTTGAAACCATTGATGCCTTTTTAGAACGCAATCGCATCAAGAACATCAAAGAAATTGATTTGAAAGCTTAATGCTTTAATTCAAAAATAGGCTTGCTGGCTCGAGAGTCAGAAATCAAAATTGCATAATCGAGAAAGTCAGTAGTAGACATGCCTTTGACGGCTTCACTATTCGACTTCGAATCGGTCATAATCACGTCAATCAAATCGGGCATATGATCGGAATACGGTGTGTTTTTTGCGTTCAATCGGAACAAGGTTTGATCAGAAATTTTAGTCTTTTTCAAGTTATCAATACCTCTAAAGTATTCCTTTTCATAATCGCCAATGCCAAAACCAGCTTCCGTCGTAAAGCCTGTATATTTCCCTTGTTCGTCAAACAAAGCGTCCCAAAGTACTTCACTTTTGGTCAAGTAACCAATCACAGTAATAACTTCTTCTCTTTTGTAAGTTTCGTTCTCAATCAATCGTGTAAAAAAGTAAGGATAGCCTTTTTCGCCTTCTCTCGATTTTTCGAGATGTGAAAAGCCCATACGTACAAACTGTGTTTTATGTTCAAAATCATAGCGTTTGCTCAAATCCACATAATTCTGATAGATTGTTGGTTCGCGCAAACGGCGAAAATCAGTAAAGGTAATTTTAATATTTTTTAGGATATGATTCCAGCTTGCTTCATCTGTAATTGCTTTTTTATAAATGTCTGAATGTGATTCTACATCCGCAACAAATCGTTTTAAAACACCTTTGGAATAACTGTCATAACCCGCAGCATAATCTGTGGTGTCCAGTTGAACCATTTGCTGTAATTCCCGCAATACTTTGGATTGAATCTGCTTAGTATCCAATAAGGCAATTAGGTGTTTTGCGGTGTACTTATAGCTTGTTAAAATATCGATACCCACAACCTTCATTTTCTTTTCTTTGGATAATTGATCGTTTATTTCTTTTAACTTTTTCCACTTTTCATACACTGGAATACTGCGTTCTTGCGGCACCATTCTGCCATAATGTATCACTAAATCTTTCAGTAAAATGGTATCGCCTGTTTGCAGGAATTGATCAAAATAATGCGCAATGCTATAATCCGTTTCGGGTAAGTAATAGGAAATAGTTTGCGATCGGTGCAACGCCTGTAAAAGATGCAGCTCGGTTGCTTCTGTTTTAACACTTCCGTGATAGGCTCCAAAACCTAGAATTTTAAACTCTTTTTGTGGAAATTGAAAGTTTGTATCGTGTAAATCGTGACGATTTTGTGTCAGATATGTTTGTTTGGTTTGTGCTAAACTTACGATGGAAAATAGTAACGCGAAGTAGAAGGTGTAGGTTTTCATTTTTTGACTTTTCTTAAAGAATACAAAAAATAACATCTGTTACAGTTTCGAAAGGAAAATCGATTGCAATTTTCAAAATAGGCTTTTTGATTGATTCAAAATTATACATTTATGATCGTATTTTTTCAAAATGAAAAAGGAGAAAGAAATTATCTTATTTTTAGTTCATGAAAATGATACTTCCCACCATATTGATCAGCTTTCTAATTTTGACGAGCTGTTCCCAAAAAACTGAATATTCTTATGAATTTGGTGCGTTGCCAAGCAATCTTCAAGCTGATATTATTGCGAAAACGTATGAAACTTGGAAACAAAAATATGTCACTGCTGATGGTTGTCCGGCAGGAGCAAAGCGCATTCTTTTTGATGACATGTCGCACACGGTAAGTGAAGGCATTGGATACGGAATGTTGATTTCGGCAATGATGAAAGACAAAGCTACTTTTGATGCGTTCTATGCCTTCTACAATGCAAATTTAGATCCGAACGGTTTAATGAATTGGAAAATTGGTCCCAACGGTGAAACTGCTGGTGAAAACGCGGCAACAGATGCCGATGAAGACGTAGCGTATGCACTGTTATTGGCACACAAGTTTATCGGAGATGCGTCCTATCTGGCGGAAGCCAAAAAAATTATAGCACTGATTAAAAAACACATGGTAGAACCCGGAACGTATGTATTAAAAGCAGGCGACGCGTGGGGCGGAAGTATGACGACAAATCCGTCGTATTTTGCACCAGGCTATTTTAAAGTGTTTGCGGAGGTTACCAATGATGATTTCTGGAATAAGGTAAGTGACAAGTGTTATGATATTTTATTTAAAAGCTGGAATGCAACTACGGGTTTGGTACCTGATTGGTGCAAAGCTGATGGCAGTACACCTGCAGACAATGTAAGTTGGGCAAAATATGGCGGCAAAGCATATTATTGTGATGCAGCCCGAACACCATGGCGAATTGCAGCTGATTATGTATGGTTTGGAGATGAACGAGCAGCAACCTATTGCAAAGCTATCAATGGATTTGTAGAGAATATTGGAATTTCTAATATCACAGATGGCTATAATTTAGAGGGTACAACTTTCAGAACTAAAAAAACAAGTGCGTTTGTAGGTTGTTTTGCAGCGGCAACACTTGTGGCCGATAATCAGGAATTTATTGATACTGCTTACACTGAAAACATCAATACATTTAATGATAGTTATTTCAATGATATTCTGCGCTTGCTTACACTTCAAATGCAGCATGGTATGTATGTAAAGTATGAATAATGCTGTGTTTTTTATCTTTTTTTTAGCTCGGTTTTTTTTAAATACGACTTATATAGTTTTAAAAAATTTGACGGTTGATTTATATTTGAATCAACATCAAATTATTTTGAAATGAAAAAGAAAAGATTAAAAAATTTAAGTTTAAACAAAAATTCCATTTCGAGTCTCACAAACTTGAAAGGTGGAGGAAATGAACTTCACACTATAAGTAGAAACTTTTTCATGCTGTGTTGTGAATTTGGGTCAGACGAACGTATCTCAGCAGATACGATATGTGGTAATACAGAACCAAATAATTCCGATCAATTAAACTGCGGACTAACAGTGAATGGCGAGTGTTCAACTACGTGTTACACTTCCGAAAGTCCTGCATGTATCAACAATCCATAAACCGATTGCTATATTAGTTACCAAGGCGAGCTGTATGGCTCGCTTTTTTTATGTTGAATTTTAGTCGTATTTGGATAAAACCGACTAGGTCTGCTGGCATTGGCTTGTATTATGACTTACATTTGTGTGAAAACATAAAAGTATATTCTCATGAAAAAGCAACATTTTAAAAATCTCCAGTTAAACAAAAGAACAATTACAGATTTACAACACATTGACAACATACGAGGTGGTGGAGGTGAAATTGAAGAAAGTATTATTTGTGGTACTTTCGGAATTTCCTGTACATTATTTACGAATCCAAAACAAACGTGCACGGTGTATACAGGTAAATGTATTAGCAATAATAATGAAGCAACTTGTGATGCGACTATTGCATAATAAAACAGCAACCAGTTTATAGTGGTCACTAGTTTTAAAAACATTCAACGCGCTGTAACATATTTTAAGCGTAAAAATGACAAAAAAGTAAGGTGTACTTTGAGTGACTTTCATTTTGTGTGTGCTTTACTTTTTTTTGATATCTATGTAAAGTCTCTCTGATAGGATTCATGTTGAATATGAAAAGTATTTTTTGAAGAGTGTACATTACACTAAAGTGAAATTATACAATGTCAGGGTACTAATAGAAAAATCTCTTTACAATTAATACCAAACAATTTCCCAATCTTTTTCATTGTATTTTTTCAGTAGGTTTTCTTTGTCTTTTCCGAAATTAGTAATGTCGTCTGAAGAAATTTTATATTGATACGTTTCATTAACTTTCTTGACTTTTACAAAATGGAAC
>JBCCLS010000277.1:0-5295 GCA_039026835.1 Bacteroidota bacterium
AGCAGATATTTTCAACTATCAAAACAAAAGCTTTACCCAAACCGAAAAAAAGAAAATCGGGTTTTAGTTTTTATTATTTTAAATTCGTCAACACCTCATTCACATCCCAATTGGCGCGGACTTCTACCTTTTCAGGGAAGTATTTTATGATTTCGGCTTGTTTATTTTTAAGATAATTTCCAGTGTCCCATTTGCCATTTTTATTGGTATCAAAAATAACGCGGAAATACACAAATTGTGGATCGATATACGGAAAATTATAAGATGCTTTGGGTTCCGTTACATACTCTTCCGCAATCAACTCTAACTTTTCATTGACCACTTGTATAATAATCGGAAACTCACTGCCAGGATACGTCAACTGAATATTTCCGTAGTCTTTATTTTCTTTTGTTGCGAGTGAATAATTCAGCGTGTCGTTTACTTCCCCGTAAAAGTCAGTAATTGTTTTGGGCAACATACGAATGCTGTAGCGTTGATTTTCTTTCTTCTCAAAAAACACATCCAAACTATTATCTTTTTCGTTAAGTTGTGTGGTAAAATCTACTGCAATTGAATCTTTATTTTGAATAGAAATCGTACTATCATCAACAGTCGTAATTGGCGTATTTGAAGTTACTTTAAAGTTGCCATTTGGCGGAATGATTCCGTTGTAATTGACAGTTAATTTCATAGAGTCGCGTTCCATTTCCTTCAACTTTACTGTAAAATCATCGCTGTAATCACCTTTAGAAACGGTAAAAATTAAGGAATCTGTCGCTGGTTTTAGATTCTCAAACCAGTAGCGTAAGGTATCTTTTTCAGGATCACGGGTGGTTTTGAAGCGATAATTTTCAGGAACTTCTGATTTAATTACAATGTCCATGCTGTCTACAGTTCCTTCGTATCCAAAAGCAATCATACTTTTAGAAATTTGTGCAGGACGTGTAGCTCTAAAAGCGGGAATCTCTTTAAACATCGTAATTGTATAAAAAGAATCTGTTGGGATTGTGACCTCTTGCTCAACATATCCAATTTTATCCGTAATTGGATTGAAGAGATAGTTGCTTCCAACATCTTTAAGAGCAATCATTTTATATGTACCTGCGCGCAAATTAGAGAGTTTAAATTCGGTCAAACTATCCAACGTGTTGGTAATGTACGTGGGTGTTTTTTGGTAGACGGTAGAGTCATTATAGACAGAATCAATTTCATACAACATTACCGACACAAACTGTTCAGGTTCTCTTTTCAGTGCATCTTTGATGGTTCCCGTTACTTCTAGGGAGTCAATATAAGAACCTGTAGAAAATACATACTTAAAATAGTCGTACGGATTGTCTTCGTTATTATCTACAATACTTTGTCCAAAATTGAATGAATAGGTTGTATTGGGTTGCAGCTCATCTGTAATTTGAATATCAATATACTTACTGGCACTTCCTTGCGGATAAATAATATATCCACCATCTTTTAACGGCGGTGAAATGATCAGTTGTTTTTGAATGTCTTTTACTTTGATGTATTCGTCAAAATAAATTCGGATGCGTTTTTTGTCAAAATTAGTGCTGAATTCTTCCGGTTGTGCTTTCACCAATTTTGGCGGTGTTTTATCAGGTTCACCACCTGTTGGAATACCACGCTTTGCGCAATTTACCAACGATGTAAGCACCAAAACGACTAAAGAAAAATATATAAAACGTTGCTTCATTAACTCGAATAAAATAATGCGCTACAAATAAACTAATAATTTTTGGTACTCGCGAAGGTTTTAACTCGCTATTGACATAGTTGCGATACTAATTTTTGTATTTGGTATTTTTTGAAGCGCCAATGCACAGGCTTCCAAAGTAGCTCCGGTAGTAATAATATCATCTACCAACAATATATGCTTTCCTGCCAAAGTTGTAGTCTCTGTGATCTCAAAAGAATGCTGTGCCGTCAACCAACGTGCTGCTCGCTTTTTAAATGCCTGCGTTTTGATATTTTGTACCTTCACTAATACGTCATCAATGTAGGTTGCATTGAGATGAATAGCCAGTTGTTTTCCAAAGGTTGTCACCTGATTGTATCCGCGTTTTCGCAATCGTTTTTTATGCAATGGTACAGGAATGATGTAGTCAATATTGTTAAAACGCATCTCGTTTTGGAGTCGCTCTCCTAGCATATTTCCTAACAAAGTGCCAATTTCTTGTTTTCCTTTGTATTTTAATTGATGTATAAGTTGTTGTACCATGCTATTCTTTTTGTAGTGGAGCAATGCCGTAGCGTTTTCAATATGAACACGACCGTAAAATGTATGCAATACCGTATTTTCTTTCTGCAAATGAAACTCTGTAAAGGGCAAGTTATGCATACATTTCGTACAGATTCCCTTTTCTTGGTGTTGTAATTGCGTAGTACAGGTAAAGCAAGTTGCTGGAAAAAAGGAAGAAAGAATATTATTTAATATATTTGCCACACTTTAAAGTTAAAATTTTAACATATTTATTTTAAAAGTACTACTTTTTTATGAGTGGAGCTACTAAGGATACATTTCAAAAAATACTGCTAATTACGCTTTCGGCATTGACTGTGTCTATGGTTTGCATTTCTGTCCTCAGTTATCAAGACAATAAGAAAAAGAAAAATTTATACCTTGACAATGAAAAAGTACTCGTGCAAGAAGAATTGAAAGAGATCATTAAAAACTACGATCACTTGGCAAAAGAGCATGCAGAAAATGCTGCAGAATTGAATATAGAAAAGCAAAAAGCAAAAAAATTACTCGAAAATATAAAACACACAGTTTTAGATTACGAGTCAATTATAGAATACAGAAAAAAAATGCTAGAACTCCGAAAAGGAAATTTGCGAATGCAGCGAAAATTGCACAGCAGTATGTCCTCTGGAAGCATGCGTGCTAGTTTTTAATCAAATTACAGAATACGCATCTTCGTATACACAAAAAGATTCATACAAAAAATGGCTGACTTTCTGATTATTTTCTTTACTTCGCGATATATACAACAAACAAACACTAAGTACTAAAACTTCCTCGATTGGATCGGCTAAAATTTTTCAGAGAAGCAATACGCGATATCAAAACTTCAGGAACCATTGTTCCGAGTTCTCGTTTTTTGACCAAACGAATGGTGAAAAACATAGATTTTGACAAGGTAAAAGTGATTGTCGAATTTGGTCCTGGAAACGGAATTATCACGAAGGAAATTTTAAAAAGAATTCAACCGCATACCAAATTAATTGCCTTTGAAATCAATGATCGTTTTTTTGAATCTCTCGAAAAAATAAAGCACTCGCAATTGATTATTGAAAAAGTCTCCGCCGAAGAAATTACGCCTGTCCTCAAAAAACACGGTTTTGATCAAGTAGATTGTGTGATTTCAAGTTTACCATTTACCAACATTCCTGCCGAAATTAGCGATCGTATTTTGAGCAATACATACAAAGCCATGGTAGATGATAGTGTGTTTGTACAATACCAATACAGTCTTACCTACTACAAAAAACTCAAAGAAGTTTTTCACGATAACGTGAAGTTATCTTTTGAAGCATTCAACATTCCGCCAGCTTTTGTATACATCGCGCAAAAATAGCTTGTAGCTGATATACAAACGTTTTATATTTGCGCCATGGCAAAACAAGACGATCAATTTAAGAAAGTAGTATCGCACGCAAAAGAATACGGTTACATATTTCAATCGAGTGAAATTTATGACGGTTTAAGTGCGGTGTACGATTATGCTCAAAATGGAGCTGCGTTAAAAAAGAATATTCGCGACTATTGGTGGAAAGCCATGGTGCAACTGCATGAAAATATTGTGGGAATTGATGCTGCAATCCTCATGCATCCAACTACTTGGAAAGCTTCGGGCCATGTGGATGCGTTTAACGATCCTCTTATTGATAATAAAGATTCCAAAAAACGCTATCGTGCGGATGTTTTGGTAGAAGACTACGTAGAAAAAATTGTTCAAAAAATAAACAAAGACATTGCAAAAGCACAAAAGCGTTTTGGTGATGCTTTTAACGAAGAAGAATTCCGATCTACCAATCCAAATGTATTGCGCCGTCAAAAGCAAATTGACGAAATTATTACAGAGTTAACGCGTGTTCAGGAAGAAAATGATTTGGCAGGTTTCAAGCAATTGATTGAAAACTTAGGAATTGCAGATCCGGTGTCAGGTTCCAAAAACTGGACAGAAGTGAAGCAATTTAACTTAATGTTTGGTACGCAATTAGGAGCTTCGGCAGATAGTTCTACGAAAGTATATTTACGCCCAGAAACAGCACAAGGTATTTTTGTCAACTTCTTGAATGTGCAGAAAACAGGACGCATGAAAATTCCGTTTGGAATTGCGCAAACAGGAAAAGCCTTTCGTAATGAAATTGTAGCGCGTCAGTTTATTTTCCGTCAACGTGAATTTGAACAAATGGAAATGCAATTCTTTGTAAAGCCAGGAACACAAAAAGAATGGTACGAACAATGGAAAGAAACACGCCTAAAGTGGCATTTGTCGCTCGGAATGGGCGCGGAAAATTACCGTTTTCACGATCATGATAAATTAGCACATTATGCAGATGCTGCTGCAGATATAGAATTCAACTTTCCGTTTGGTTTCAAAGAATTGGAAGGAATTCATTCACGTACGGACTTCGATTTGAGTCAGCATGAAGAATATTCTGGAAAAAAATTGCAATATTACGATAATGAATCTAAAGAAAGTTATGTGCCGTATGTGGTAGAAACTTCTATCGGATTGGATCGTATGTTTTTAGCAGTTTTCTCAAACTCATTAGTAGAAGAAGAATTGCCAGACGGAACAACGCGTACAGTATTGCGTCTGCCAGCGGTATTGGCTCCAACGAAAGCAGCTGTGTTTCCATTAGTGAAAACAAATGAAGAACTTCCTAAAATTGCTAAGCAAATCGTAGAAGATTTAAAATGGGATTTCAATGTAATTTATGAAGAAAAAGATACAGTAGGAAAACGCTACCGTAGACAAGATGCCGTAGGAACACCATTCTGCATCACAGTTGATCATGAAACTATTGAAGACAATATGGTCACAATCCGCCACAGAGATACCATGGAACAACAACGTGTCAAAATTGAAGATGTACGTAACATTATCCATAAGGAAGTAGACATGCGTACATGGTTGAAAAATATATAGATTTTAACACAACAACATAAAAAAAGCTATCATAGAAGATAAACTTTCGTCAAATCGAACTTGATACTGTAATGAATTCAGCACAGGTTTCGATTTCTCATAACAGTGAAAATTTGTTTAATGAGATGCTGAATCATAC
>JBCCLS010000278.1:0-5291 GCA_039026835.1 Bacteroidota bacterium
CTCGAATAAGGTGAGTTCTCAATTTTTGGCTCTGGTTGAGAAACTAAAATGGTTTTCACTTTCATAAACCTCTGTTTTGTTTGATTCGTTATTCAATTAATAATTTATAGATAACTAAATAAGGAGCAATTTCAAGTGCGCAAAGATACAAAATAAAATAAAACAACTTGCTGATTATCAATTTTTGATAATTCCGTAGTAGAAGAATTAATACGATGAGATTATAAGATAGAAAAACACCTAATACTGAGAAAAATACAACAGAATTCTTGTAATCATAGTAAACTAATACTAAGTTAACAGGAATTAAAAGCAATCCAAATAAATTTCGAGCGTTGATTTTGTGGAAGTTATAGGCATTAATGTACGCTTCAATATCTAAAATAACTGCCATAATTTTTTCAACAATGTATCGAATGATGATAAAAAAGAGGATAAAGGAGCTAATTTTTATAAATAAAAACGGCGCATCTGTCAAATACGGACGAAAAAAAGTGACGGCAACATATCCAAAAATGGAAAACGAAAGCACTTGTACACAAAAAAGTAATGAAGTAAATCCGTTGATTATATTTTCCTGTTTGGCCGCAACTAGGTTTTGATATTTGTTCGTAAACAGAAAGCCCAAAAACAGTCCAAACTTTTTTCTAAACGCCAAACGTGTCACCACCAACAAACACAAGGTTGCCACAAACAACAATGTAAGCCAATCATTCGTAAGTACAGTTCGTTCAGCAGCAGTAAACATTTGGTAAAATTAGTAAGTATGTTAAATAATACATAAAAAATTAAGACAAAATAGTAAGGAGCGTTGCATAATACTAATTTAGCGACAAAGTACAACTTATAAACTTGCTCATTTGGCACCTTTATGCCTTGCAAAATACTTTCCATAACTATGGATATGTAAAGCTTTTGCAGCGTTTTGCGATACCAAGCGATTTTGTATATCAAAGTCGTAAGAGAGCACCAAATTAGCATAACTTATAATTTGTTTACTTTTGTTTGCCTAATTTTAGAAAATGTCACACGCAATTGTAGTCATACCAACGTATAACGAAATTGAAAATATTGAAGCCATTATTGAAGCAGTTTTTGCGCAAAAAAAAGGGTTTCATGTTTTGATTGTGGACGACAATTCTCCAGACGGAACACACAAAAGAGTTAAGGAACTTCAAGAAAAATATCCAACACAATTATTTCTGGAAATTAGAGACGCCAAAACAGGTTTAGGTACTGCGTATATCCATGGATTTCGCTGGGCATTGGCGCGTGATTATGAATATATTTTTGAAATGGATGCTGATTTTTCACACAATCCTGATGATTTAGTACACTTATTAGCTGCTTGTCAAGATGACGGTTTTGATGTAGCTATTGGTTCGCGCTACGTCAAAGGTGTAAATGTGGTCAACTGGCCTATGAATCGTGTGTTGATGTCGTATTTTGCATCAAAATATGTGCGCTTTATCACAGGAATTCCTATTCACGATACTACGGCAGGATTTATCTGCTATCGTAGAAATGTACTGGAAACGATTGGTTTGGACAATATCCGATTTGTGGGGTATGCATTTCAGATCGAATTAAAATTTAAAGCGTGGAAATTCGGTTTCAAAATCAAAGAAGTTTCCGTTATTTTTACAGACCGAACTAAAGGAGAATCTAAGATGGACAGTTCGATATTTTCGGAAGCCTTTTTCGGAATTATCAAAATGAAAATCAGAAGTATGTTTACCAAAACCAAACATCATGCACAAAATACTACTCAAAAACGCACAACTCGTAAGTGAGATTGAAATAAAAACAACCGACATTTTAATTGAAGGTGAGCGTATTGCTAAGATTGGCGAAAACCTCTCTGACGCTACTGCTGAGGTCATTGATCTCCACGGAAAGCACGTATTTCCAGGAGTGATCGACGATCAAGTGCATTTTAGAGAACCCGGACTCACACACAAAGCAAATATTGCTACAGAATCGCGTGCGGCTATTGCTGGCGGAATTACTTCGTTTGTAGAAATGCCCAATACAAAACCGCAGACCACAACGATTGAAAAGCTTCAGGAAAAGTTAGACATTGCCAAAGAAACTTCGTTTGCCAATTATTCATTTATGTTTGGTGGGACGAATGATAATTTGGAAGAAATCATGAAAGTCGATACAACACAAGTAGCTGGATTGAAACTATTTTTGGGTTCTTCTACAGGAAATATGTTGGTAGATGATGAAGCAGTTTTGGAGAAAATATTCTCAAGTACGGACATGGTGATTTCGGTACATTGTGAAGACGAAGGAACTATCCGAAAGAATTTATCCGAATACAAAGAGCAATACGGCGACGACATTCCTATCGAGTTTCACCCGATAATTCGCAGTGAAGAAGCATGTTATTTGTCTTCCTCAAGAGCGATAGAATTGGCGAAGAAAACGGGCGCGCGTTTGCACGTTTTTCATCTGTCCACCGGAAAAGAAACGCATCTGTTTGACAATTCGATTCCGTTAGAAGAAAAGAAAATTACTGCAGAGGTGTGTATTCATCATTTGTGGTTTTCGGATGCAGATTACCAGAAAAAGGGAACACACATCAAGTGGAATCCTGCGGTAAAAACAGCTGATGATTGCGCGGCACTTTGGGAAGCGTTGTTAGACGATCGTATTGATGTCATCGCTACAGATCATGCACCACATACGTTGGAGGAAAAATCCAATCCGTATACGAGTGCACCTTCGGGCGGACCGTTGGTACAACACGCACTCAACGCGATGATTCAGGCACACAAACAGGGAAAAATTTCTCTTGAAAAAGTTGTACAAAAAATGTGTCACAATCCGGCGCGTTTGTTTCAAGTAAAGGATCGCGGATTTGTTAAGGAAGGATTTTATGCAGATTTGGTGGTGGTTGATTTAGAAAAATCATACACCGTTGCCAAAGACAATGTTTTGTACAAATGCGGTTGGTCGCCATTTGAAGGAACTACGTTAGATTCTACCATCACGCATACATTTATCAACGGGAATTTGGCATACAACCAAGGAACCTTTTCCGAAAAACGACATGTAAAACAATTGGAATTTAATCGTTAATGAAAAAGAATTTACTTTACATACTACTCATATTATTTATAGTTGTTTCCTGCAAAGAGGAAGCCATTCCAAGACCTAATAATTTGCTGTCAAAAGAGCGCATGGCAGGTATTTTGTATGATATTACCATGATCAACTCTATCAAAGGTGTCAACAAGTTTAAACTAGAGGAAAGTTACATGCGTTTGGATACATATTTGTATGAAAAACACAAAACGGACAGTATTCAGTTTCAAATCAGCAATAATTATTACGCTGCCAATCCTACTGTGTATAGCGAGATTTACGAAATGGTACAAGCAAGATTGACCAAGGAACGCAAAGTTATTGGAGAAGAGCTAGAAGCCGAACAAAAACGAAGAGATTCCATCCAAGAAGCCAAAAAGATTGATAGAGAAAACGGAAAGAAAGATTCTGTCGGGAAAATAAAATTTAGCGATAAGAAGGTGCTGAAAAAATAGTGAATAGTATCTGTGAGTTTTGCATAATAGTAAAGTTTAACTCAACGTACACTACTTTACAAAACCAATATCATCTAAATATCCTTTTGAAAATTTTATCATAATGGTATCTCCGTCTTGCGTATTTTGTGCAGGTGGTAATTTTTGTTCTTCTCGAATCTTATTAAGTCGCTCCAGTGTATTGGTGCGAAAAATATATTTAGAGTTGTCTTCCGTACGCAAGGAAATAGTACCGTCTTTTCTTTGGGTGACTTTGTATACTTCATGAAACGTTTCGCTTTCAAACCACGTGTTGGCTACCAAATTGAGTTGACCAATCGGGTGAATGAGTAAAACAAACAAAAACACACAGTACAAGAATAAGACCGAAATCGTACCAAAAAATTCTTTTACATTACGTTCGTGATAAATTCCAATCAATACAAAAATAATAAAGACAGTTCCCACAACATATGCACTGTACTTCCATGAATAGCTATCATAATCACCCAAACTAAGGTCTAGATATTTTGTGTCGAGATAAGGAGCTATGACATAAAAATTTAACAGAAGCAACACAGTAATGAAAACTATTGTCTTGATAAAAGGTTTTAAATATTGAATTAAGTCACGAAGCATGTTATATCGGTTTATTGTTGTCGGTATCGCGTACATACACGCAAAATGGTTTCCTCTACAGGTGTAAAAGTAAAATTGAGTTGCTCTTGTACTTTGCTATTATCATAGATTGATTGTGACTGAATGGACTTTGCGGTCAATCGTGTCAATCTTCGGTGTTTTCCTGTAAAAAGTTGTCGCCACCAATCCAATCGCCAGGCAATGCCAAGTAAAAAAGCACTCGCTTCTTTTTGTGGTGGTTTTACATTGAGTGCTTTGGCTACAGTGTTGGAAAATTTTTCAACTGTCCAGTTTTCTGCAACGAGCACAAAACGTTCACCTGTAATATCACTTTCCATCAATTGTATCATCACGTTTACGACATCAACCACATCTACGTATGCTAATATTCCTTTGGTGTAATATTTGAGTCCTTTGTCTATTTTTCTGAATAAAGAGCCACTTCCGCCGCCGCGCCAAAATCCAGCTCCTAAAATAATTGCAGGATTTACAATAACAATGTCCAAGCCTTCCTGTGAGCCGCGCCACACTTCCATCTCCGAACCGTATTTGGAAATGGCATACACATTATTGTCTGCTTCTGCATTCCATTGGGTTTTCTCTGTCTTCGGAATGTTTGGATTTTCCGTTTCTCCAATCGCAGCAACCGAACTGACAAAGCAGAGTTTTTTCACGCCATACGCAATGGATAAATTGACAATATTAGCAGTGCCTTCAATATTGACTTTGCGAAGTTGTTCAAACAATTTTGGATCAAATGTCACCAATGCCGCTACATGATACACTTTGGTAATATCTGGAAACACAGCTTCCAGCGAGGGAACATCAGTCACATCTGCCTTGTGCCAATCAATCTTATCATAAAAATAAGAGACATCTTCAAAATAATACCGAAAGACATTTTTAACAGCTTCCAACTTTTTTTCAGTTCGATAAATAGCGCGAACGCTCGTTTCTGTTTGTACCAAATGCGCCAATAAATGCGCACCTACCAATCCAGTTCCTCCAGTGACTAATATCATACCACTAAAATAAACTTTTTTCTTTTCACTTTTATATCTTTGCGAAGCTTTAAAAAGAACATACAAATGGACATTAATTTAGTAGAAGAATTACGTTGGAGAG
>JBCCLS010000279.1:0-5280 GCA_039026835.1 Bacteroidota bacterium
AAGTAAAAAACTAAAATTTAGTAATTTGTACTTCATTTTCTAAGTGAGCATAATTTTTTTGAATAAAACTTAAATTCAACTAATGTTAATTTAAAATTCTGAATTAGGAAATGCTACGCGCTCCACACCAGCCTTTACATACAAAGGATGCTTAGGACTTCCGTCTTTATTGATTTGAAGCGCCGTTGTATGATGCATCATTTTCAACACCTTTGTAGCTCTTTCTTTGGCAGCTTTGTGACGTCCCCAAGCGCATAAAACTTCCTGTGATTTTTCTGCGTATGATTTTAAATAGAAATCATTTTTGGAATTATTTTTTGTGATTTTTAGCTGTTCTGGATAAGACGTTATGTACGAAAACAAATTACACATATACACGCCTCCAAATCCCCATTTTTCAGCAAAATTGATAACTCTTCTAATTGTTGGATCGTCTTGTTGTTCATTGGCAACGGAAGGATTCAAACCAATGCACATCATCATGGGTAATGCAGTATTCCATGTACGAATTAGTGCATATCTATGTTTTCGATTTTTGCTGAATATTGCATCTTTTGTTACTGCATTAGTTTTCATACGTTTAATTTAAAAGTTACCTACGGTATTTCCACTAATGGATTCACATTTTATGCTTTAAATCCCAAATCGCACACTGATGCCCGTTTGTAAATCAGGATTGTTATTTACTGTAAAATCTTGTTGTACGTAAAATGAAGTGGAAATTTTTCGTGTAAACGTATACACCAGCGTCCAATAGTTGTTGTTCTTATACAAATGTCGCGTTCCGTGTCCCCAGGAATTAAAGGCTTCATCATCACGAATGTATATATTATACGCATCTTCGTCTTTTTGGTGTAAACTGGTTTGTATATAAAAACTCAAGCCAAATGAATGATAGGTTTTTCCCTTTGAGATAAATGTATATTCCGCAGTAGATTCCAAACTTCCGATAAAATCATTGGTGCCAAAGTCCAGATTGTCCTCTTGCAAGTCAATGGCGTTTTTACGTAAAATATTTGTTCCCAAACCTAACAAAATAAAATTACGATCGTTGAGGTCAAATTGTTTAACACCGGCCACAGAAGCGCCAATATCCATAGACATATTATACTTTGAAAGATTGGTGCCCAAATGCGCTCCAAAATTCAAGAAAATCTTTTTATCATTCCAAAGACTAGGATAGTAATAATAATGTGTTTCCAGTCCAGCTGTTAAAAAGTCACCATTTCCAGCATTCAATCTGCGACCATTTCTATCTATATAATTAATGCGCGCACGATCTAATCCAAACACTTTTCGATCAAACGGATCGCTTCCGCCAGCAATATTATCATGGAAAAACTCAATAAATTTATCATTAGTAAACACCGAAAACGGGAACTTACCATTTGTCAATACAAAAGCTCTAAATCCCACAATTAATTCCTGATTTTTTGTGGTAGGAATTGTCAAATTTCCGCGTAAACCTTTCAAAACTCCATCGGTTTCAATCTCAAAATATCCAGCATCAATCATTTCTTCATCTACGCGATATTGTCTTGTAAACCAAGCAATATTCCGCATTTCATCTCGCAAAGCTGGATCATTAGGAATATATGTTTTTACGTTAGGTCCCCACACATTCCCGCTTTCCAAGGTAATATCAAGCTCCATACGACGCGAAGCTTTCAACTTAAAATTATGATTCAATCGTGAAATAAAAATTCCGAAAGGGTTGGTTGACAGAATGCTCGGCTTGGAAATTCCGTTTTTACCAAAGGCAGGAATCGAATCTAAATCACTTTGTGCAAACAAGGAGAAACTCACACATAGAAAAAAGATAATTGCCAATTTTTGCTGTTTCATACTACAATACAAATAATTTGAGATGGCTAAACTACAAAAAAAGTGATGGACAATCCGTATATTTAGCCTTCAAAGAAAAATACCAACGCATGAAGCATTTTGACACAAATACTTTTAAAGTAACAGCACCCATAAAACTAAGTGAAACGAGCACCAAATTTGATCTTGGAGAAAGTAAAAAAGAAATCAAAAAAGAATTGGAAGATGTGCGAGAAGAGTTAGGCGAATTGCAAGATGTCATGTATGCACATGGAAAATACGGTGTGTTGGTGTGTTTGCAAGGAATGGACACCGCAGGAAAAGACAGTCTTATCCGAGAAGTTTTCAAAGATTTCAATTCACGCGGCGTCGTGGTACATAGCTTTAAAGTGCCGACAACATTAGAATTGCGACACGATTATTTGTGGAGACATTATATTGCGCTACCAGAACGTGGCAAATTCTCCATTTTTAATAGAACACACTACGAAAATGTATTGGTAACACGTGTACATCCCTATTACATTCCTGGCGAAAATATTCCGTCTGTAAACAGTGTCGAAGATATTGACGATGCATTTTGGGCAAAGCGTTTTGAGCAAATCAACAACTTTGAAAAGCACATTTCAGAGAACGGAACCATCATTTTCAAGTTTTTCCTGAATATTTCCAAAGATGAACAAAAAAATAGATTGCTTCGTCGTTTGAATCTAAAAGAAAAAAACTGGAAATTTTCACCAAGCGATCTAAAAGAGCGCAAACTTTGGGATAAATATCAGGAATGTTATGAAGATGTGATCAACAAAACCAGCAAACCGCATGCACCTTGGTACACGATTCCGTCGGACGACAAGCCAACGGCACGATATATTGTGGCAAAAATCATTTACGATACGCTAAAAGAATATACTTATATTGAACCGCCAGCGTTAAACGAAGAAATTCAAGCCAACTTGGAAGCTTATAAAAAACAACTCGAATCTGAATAACATATCAAACTAAAATAGTATCACTGTGAAAAAACTCATATTGCTATTAGTACTTACATCTACGCTAAGTTTTGCACAAAAAACAGACGAAAAACAAGTCAAAAGTATTTACTCAACATCATTGCTCAACGGACAAAGCTATGCGTGGCTTGACTATTTGTCGAATGAAATTGGTGGACGACTTTCTGGCTCCCCAAATGCAGCAAAAGCAGTACAATATACCAAAGCAGAATTGGAAGCTTTGGGCTTGGACAAAGTTTGGTTGCAAGAAGTAATGGTGCCCAAATGGGAACGCGGAAAGCCTGAAAAAGCCTTCATTATGGATGGAACCAACAAAATAAAAGTGCCCATTTGTGCACTTGGCAGTTCTGTAGCTACTCAAAATGATGGTTTGGAAGCTGAAGTGATTGAAGTGCAAAATTTTGAAGAGCTAGCAACGCTTGGAAGCGAAAACATTGCAGGAAAAATAGTGTTTTACAATCGTCCCATGCAGGCAGACTTAATCAGTACGTTTGAAGCGTATGGCGGTTGTGTAAATCAGCGGTATGCAGGTGCCAAAGAAGCCATTAAATTTGGAGCGGTTGGCGTTGTAGTGCGTTCTATGAGTTTAAGTTTAGACGATTATCCACATACAGGAAGCATGAGTTATGGTGATATTGCTGTGGCAGATCGAATTCCTGCGGCGGCTATTAGTACCAAAGGTGCCAACTTATTGAGTAACATGTTAAAGTCGAATCCGAAACTAAAATTTATGTTTTCGCAACATTGCCAACAGTTTGAAGATGTATTGTCACACAATGTCATTGGGCAAATAACCGGAACTGAATTTCCTAATGAAATTATCATTGTAGGCGGACATTTAGATTCTTGGGATTTGGGCGACGGCTCTCACGATGATGGCGCAGGTGTGGTACAAAGTATGGAAGTATTGCGATTGCTCAAAAAAACAGGCTACAAACCAAAGCGTACCATTCGTGTAGTTTTATTTATGAATGAAGAAAACGGATTGCGCGGCGGGCGAAAATATGCTGAAGTTGCCAAGCAAAAAGGCGAGAAGCATGTTTTTGCTTTGGAAAGTGATGCAGGTGGATTTACGCCAAGAGGTTTCTCTTTTGACTGTTCTGACGAAAACTTTGCACAAGTTGAAAGTTGGCGACCATTATTTAAACCGTATTTAATTCATTATTTTGAAAAAGGTGGAAGTGGTGCCGATATTGGTCCGTTAAAGGACGATGAAATTGTACTGGCAGGTTTACGCCCAGATTCGCAGCGATATTTTGACCATCATCACGCCGCCAATGATACTTTTGACGCAGTTCATAAACGCGAGCTAGAATTAGGTGCAGCGACTATGACTTCCTTGGTATATCTATTTGATAAGTACGGCACAAAAAAGAAGAAAAAAATAAAAAGATAATTTATAGAAAAACACTGTAAAAAAAATGCCCCGTATGAGCACTTTAAAAGTTCAAATACGGGGCAAAGTTTTTCTATTCATCTCTAAGAGGAACACAAGCTGGTAAGAAAGAAGCTCCGCCAGTACAATCTTGCGAACACTCTGTACGAGTACAATTCCATGCCGTTTGAATAGGAGTGCATCCATCAGTACATCCAGTAGTGAACCTTCCTCCTGTAATTTCATCTTTATTAAGATTAGAAATTAATTTTTTGTTTAAACTTAGTCCTTTAAGATTCTTTTTTTTCATGATTAAAAATTTAAATAATTAACAATTGATTATAGCTAAAGTTATAAAAAAAAGAAGTTGAAAAAAATAGAATAACACGTATTTAAAGAATCTTGGGTTGTAATATGACTTATTCTGAAGTGGTTAAATTTCTGATTTTAAATCAGTTGTGTTTAAAAATAAAAAGTGATACTCTGAATTTATCAGAATACCACTTTTACACTAAAAAAAGAGGACATTTAATTAAAAGAAGACTATCAAAAAAGTGTTAACTGTATGTATTCTAAGCTTACTACTGAATCATACTGAATCAAGTTTAGCAGCAGCGTTAGTACCAGTGTTTAGTGTGATATAATAAGCACTTTTTAGACAATCTCCTTTTCTAATTCATAATCGTATGTGTTCTTATGTTACTTATCACACAAAATTTGTCCTGATGGGCATATCATGGAACAGATATATGTTGCGCCATCTTCACAATCATTTGTACAACCACCTCTTGTACAATTCCAAAGGGTTTGTAAAGGACTACATCCGTCTGTGCAACCGATAGTTCTTCCCCCAGTGACAGCTACTTCGTTTAGGTTAGAGATTTCTTTTTTGTTTAACCTTAAACCTGTTAATTTCTTTTTTTTCATAATTGTTAATTTTAACTGTTATACTGATTAAAACTATTGAAAATGAATACTTTGTGAAAAATATTAGGTGTAAATTCGCCCATTTGCTGTGTAAGATTCATGAATATTACACGGTAAACAATACATTCATGTATGTAGTGTGAA
>JBCCLS010000280.1:0-5249 GCA_039026835.1 Bacteroidota bacterium
AACCAAAAAAGATGCTGGACAAGAATTGACTTCTAAAGAGAAAAAAACAGAGCGTGTAGCAGATACAAATGTAAAAGCCATTGCTATCTTCTCTGGAAATATGGAAGCATTAATTGAAAAAGTATCAACTTGCGAAACCTTAATTCCTTTATTTAGAAAGAATTTTGACGCAAACAGAAGTAACTCATTATGGTTAAAAAGAGCTGCAGGACGTTTAGATGCAAAAGGTTGTGATGAAGATCCATTATTCGTAGAATTGGTAGAAGCTGTAGATGCGTTAGAACCATCTGCAAACTCTAAAAGATACTTAGCAGGAATCTACGAAAGAAAAGGAAACTTAGTAAGAGCTGAGGAATACTTAAACCAGTCATTAGACATGGAAAAAGATCCAATCAGAAAAGCAACATTGTTATATAAAATTGCTACAAAAGCGAAGAAAAGAGGTCAAAAATCAAAGGCTAGAAAATACTATTTAGAAGCAGTAAAAAACAATCCATCGTTAGGTGGTGCGTATTTAAAAATTGCACAATTATACGCTTCAAGTGTAAACCAGTGTGGAAAAGATGAGTTTACCAAAAGAGCAGGATACTGGAAAGCTGCAGAAATGGCTAGAAAAGCTGGACAAGTAGATCCATCGTTAAAAAGTGTAGCAAGCAGAACCGTAACATCATACATGAAATCTGCGCCAAGCAAATCAGATATCTTTAGCAAAGGATACAAAGGTGGAGAAGCAATTCCATTAAACTGCTGGATTGGCGGAAGCGTACGAGTTCCAAGTTTATAATATGAACGCACATACAAAACATATTTTAAAAGGCATTGTCACACTATTTGTTGTGACAATGTTTTTTTCATGTCAGGACAATTTCAGCGAAATTCAAAAACTTTCGTACAACAAACGTTTTCCTGTCGGTGAAGCTGAAAATATGTTTTTAATCTACACAGATTCTGGAAAGGTAAAATCAACCTTGCGCAGTCCATATCTTAAAGATTACTCCAATCAAAAATTTCCGTTCATGGAATTCCCAAAAAAAATTAAATTGGAGTTTTTTGACGAAGACAACAACAAAAGTGTCGTAACTGCGGATTATGCTATTTTGTATAGTGACACAAGATTAGTAGATTTACAAGGAAATGTAGTCCTCACCACACATGAAGGCGACATACTTGAAGCACCACAACTATATTGGGATCAAGATCGCGAATGGATTTTTACAGAAGGTGAATTCAAGTGGAGCAATGAAAATGGTGTGCAACTACAAGGAACCAACGGAATCGATTTCAATAGGAATTTGACCATCATTGATGCGCATGATATCTACGACAGTACCATTCCAATTGAGGAAAGTGAGAAATAAAAAATCAAAACCTAAACCTAAAATCAAGTGAAATTTTTAAGCTATACCAAATACATATACATTCTTGTAGCGGCATTATCGATTTTTAAAGTGATCACCGTTTGGCAAAATGATGGAACTGTAGATTATCTATTTGTAGGATTTGCTGTGGTTTCGCTCTTTATGTTTTTCTTTAGAAGATACTACGAGAAAAAATTTGAAGATTACAAACAAGATAAAGACAAATAAATGGAAATACAGGTGCTAATTATCATAACGGCATTACTGTTTTCTGCATTCTTCTCTGGTATGGAAATCGCGTACGTCTCCGCGAACAAAATCCATATTGAACTAGAAAAAAAGCAGGATGGAATTCTTGCGAAAATACTGAGGCGTCTCACACAAAAACCTTCAAAATTCATAGCAACCATGCTTGTTGGTAACAACATTGCCTTGGTAATCTATGGTTTTTTTATGGGCGATTTGATCACGCAGTGGGTACACGAAACTCCGTGGCTCAACCAATACATTTCGGTTGAATATGAGCTGCTTTTTCAAACCATCATTTCCACATTAGTAATTTTGGTTACTGCCGAATTTTTACCAAAAGTATTCTTTCAAGTCTATGCCAACAATCTTTTAAAATTTTTGGCGATTCCCGCATATATCTTTTATCAATTATTTTGGTTGATATCTGAATTTGTCATGTGGATTTCGAATGTAGTCCTAAAAAAATTCTTTAAAACAGAAGGTGATGAAGTGCAACTTGAATTTAGCAAAGTAGAATTGGGCGATTATATCTCTGAACAAATGGAAGCCGGACACGACGATGACGATGTCGATTCTGAAATTCAAATATTTCAAAATGCATTAGAATTTACTGCGGTAAAATCACGCGAGGTCATGATTCCGCGCACGGAAATCGTGGCAATCGAATTGCATGAAAGCACTCAAAATCTGGCAAAATTATTCTCTGAAACGGGCTATTCCAAAGTGCTTGTCTACAAAAATACCATCGATGACATTATTGGCTATGTGCATTCGTTTGAACTTTTCAAAAGACCGAAAACCATTCGTAGCATTGTATTGCCTGTAGTTTTTGTGCCTGAAGCAATGTTGGCAAATGACGTCCTCAATGTATTGACCAAAAAGCGCAAAAGTATTGCGGTGGTATTGGATGAATACGGCGGGACTTCCGGAATTGTTACGGTGGAAGATATTGTTGAAGAATTATTTGGCGAAATAGAAGATGAGCACGATAATACCGAACTTCTGGAAAAGCGTTTGGGTGAATACGAATACCTATTTTCAGCGCGTTTGGAAGTAGATTATATCAACGAAACCTACAAACTCAATCTTCCTGAAAGTGAAAACTATGAAACGCTTGGCGGGTTAATTGTCAGTGAAACCGAAGAAATTCCAAAGCAAGATGAGGTTATCATCATCAATGACTTAAAATTTACAATCATTGAAGTGTCAAACACTAAAATAGACACAATTCAACTACAAATACTCTCAGAGGATTAAAAACCCGAAAATTAACGAATTAATACGCGGTTCTTCTTTTATAATTTAGTAGGAAATTGTATTTTCGCCCACTGAATTTCATAAAATTGAAGATACATGGCAATTCTTGCAAAAATTAGACAACGTACACTAGTCCTAATCCTGATCATCGGATTGGCACTTTTTGCTTTTGTAATATCTGACGTATTCAACCAAGGCGGCGGAGAAAAAAGAGTAACAGATATAGGAAACATTAATGGAGAAGGAATTTCTTACCTACGATTCAAAAATCAAGTAGAATACGGTAAAAGAGTATATGGTGGAAGACAATCTACCATGCAAATTGTAAACTCACTTTGGGATCAAGAAGTAAATAATACGTTGGTGACGCAACAATTAGACGAACTAGGCATCACAATTGAAAAAGATGAAATTTGGAGTCTTCTAACGTCAAGTCCAAACATCACCAACAACGAACGATTCCAAGATGAATCAGGTGTATTTGTAGAAGCAAAACTAAAAGAATACATTGATAATTTAGAAGCGACAAAAAATCTTTCCGAGGAAAACATGGCTGAGTACCAAAACTGGCTAGAAACAGAACGTTTTACAATTACCAATGCAAAAAGAGCTTTGTACAACAATCTTATCAAAGCTGGTTCTATTGTAACCCTAAAAGAAGGTGAACTTGCATACCGAGCTGAGAACGATAAAGTAACCTTTAAATATGTACGTGTGCCATACACTGCAATTGCAGATTCTCTAGTAGAAATTAGAAACAGTGATGTGCAAAACTACATCAACAATCACAAATCTTCATTTAAAGTAGAAGAGTCAAGAAATCTTCAATATGTATATTTCCCAGAAACGCCATCAAAATCTGATGAAGAATTGGTAAAAGAAGATATCTTAAAGTTAAAAAATGGATTTGTTACAGCGGAAGAGCCAAGTGCATATGCTAACATAAATACAGAAACGAACGAGCCAGAAAACTTCACATACAAAAGCCAGTTGCCTAAAGACTTTTCAGAAGATATTTTAGCAATGGAAGTTGGTGATGTGTACGGACCATACAAAGTGGGAGAAACATATAAAATTTCTCGTTTATTAGAAACAAGACAATTACCAGATTCTGTAAAGAGTCGTCACATTTTGATTCGTTATGCAGGAACGCAAGGCGCAGATGCTGAGGAAAAGAAAACTAAAGAACAAGCAAAAAGTCAAGCAGATAGTTTATTGAAAATCATCAAAAGAGATAAATCAAAATTTGCTGACTTAGCAAAAGAATTTTCTGCGGATAAAGGTTCTGCTGTAAAAGGTGGAGATTTAGATTGGTTCAATACCATCAGTTCAATGCGATTAACGCCAACCTACAAAGATTTCGTATACGAAAGTGAAGTGGGTGCGCTAGACATCGTAGCTTCTCCTTTCGGATTCCATATCATTGAAGTGGAAGATCAAAAAAATAAACAAAAGGTTGTCAAGTTAGCTACAATCAATCGCGCTGTGGAAGTAACAGACGAAACGTTGAAAGCGTTATTTACAGTTGCCTCTAAGTTTGAATCAGATGCTGGAAAATCTGAAACTGCTTTTGTCGATGTTGCCAAAGAAAGCAACTTTGAAGTAAAACCGGTAAATCAAATCAAAGAATTAGATTCAAGAATTGCAGGTTTGCCAGAGCAACGCGAAGTAGTACGTTGGGCATTTAGAGAAGACACCAATGTAGGTGACATCAATCGTATCTCTGTAGGTAGTGGATTCATCGTAGTACAACTTACAGCAAAAAATGCAGCAGGATTGGCATCAGTGCCAGAAGCTTCTTCTAGAGTATTGCCAATCTTAAGAAATGAGAAAAAAGCGGAAATGATTAAGCAGCAGTATGCTTCTGCAGCAAACTTGGCAGACTTAGCATCAGCTTCAGGAAATACAGAGCAACAAGCGACTTCATTATCTATGAAATCACCAATTGTTCCAGGTGCAGGTGAAGAGCAAAAAGTAGTAGGAACTGCTTTCGCATTGGCTGCGGGCGATACGTCAAAATTAGTTGCAGGGAAATCAGGAGTATATATGATTCAATTGATTTCCAAAGATGAAGCGCCAGCGAAAGACACGTACTTGGCAGAAAGCAACGAATTACGCACAAAACGCGTATCAAAAGCATTAAGTTCTGTATCTGGTGCTTTAAAAAGTTCAGCAGAAATAGAAGACAACAGAGGATATTTCTACTAGAATTTAATTTCTAGAAAAACATAAAAAAGCCTGCGAAATTTATTTTGTAGGCTTTTTTAGTGATGTTATAATACCAAATAAACTTTAATATGCGTTAAATAATTTGTATATTTCCTATATGGGAAGAACACGTCAAACAGAGATAAAAGAGAGTTTATCTACCTTAGATTCTTACAA
>JBCCLS010000281.1:0-5244 GCA_039026835.1 Bacteroidota bacterium
ATTATTTTTATTTGCCTTTTGCTAATCATCCAAATAGTTTAATTTTGAATTTGAAAAACACCTCTTATTGAAATCCTTTTTAGCAAAAATATCATTATTTATTATAATTGGCGCATTTCTTACTTCTTGTAATTCTATCAAATATGTGAAAGAAAACGAATTACTTTTGATGAAGAACGAATTGAAGGTAAACGGAGAAGTGTCAAACGATCCAAACGCGTTGAGTCAAATGTATCAAAAGCCCAACAGTCGTTTTTTAAATTTCCCATTGCGATTGCACATTTATAATTTGGCCGAAAAAGGTTCAGACTCTACGTATCAAGCGTGGCTAGATCGCAATCCAAAACGCCGTGATCGTCTAAACAAACGCTTTTCTAAAAAGCAAGTTCGAGAATTAGGAAATTACAAAACAGGATTCAACAATTGGTTGCGAAAAACGGGAGAAGCGCCTGTCATTATCGACAAGAAGAAAACAAAAAAAACCACCAATCGCTTGAAGGTATATTACCAAAACAAAGGGTTTTTTAATGCAACTGCCGATTATGAAATTATTCCTTCAGAGAAACCGCGCAGAGCTGAAATTAAGTATGCAATTGAAACGGGAAACCCATATTTTTTAGATAGCATTCAAGTCGCAATCAAGTCGCCTGATTTGGATTCCATTTACGAGTTACACAAAGAAAAATCCTTTTTACTTCAGGGAAAACAATACAATACATCTGACTTTTACAACGAACGCGAACGATTGACAGTTTTGTTTAGAAATTCTGGAATTTATAATTTTCAGTTGAATTCTATCAAACCTACAGTCGGAATTGATTCTACGGGACAGGATTACAAATTGCCTGTTTTGTTAAAGATTAATAACTTAAATGAACGCCGAGGCGATAGTATTGTAGAGACTGAATATAAAGTACATCGCATCAAAAAGGTGAATGTTTTTACAGATTATACATTTGCCAATTCGCGATCGGAGTTTATCGATTCGGTACAATATGAAGATTTTACTATCTATTCCAATGACAAGTTGCGATTTCGCCCAAAAGCCATTACAGATGCTATTTTTATTCATGCTGATGATGTCTATCGCGATCGTGATCGGACTTTGACGTATAAGCACGTTAGCAACTTACGAACCTTTAAATATCCTAACATTCAGTACGAATATGCCAATGACAGTCTTACCGATTTGATTGCGAATATTTATTTGCAACCGCGAAAGAAATTTTCATTAGGTTTTGATATAGATATTACACATTCCAACATTCAGGATTACGGGTTTTCATTCAGTACGTCATTGATCAGTCGAAATGTATTTCGAGGTGCTGAAACTTTGGAAATTGCTGCCAGAGGAACGCTTGGCGCTTCAAGAGACGTCGCTGATTCCGAAGATCAATTCTTTAACATTGCTGAGATTGGAGTAGATTTCCGGTTGAACTTTCCGCGTTTTTTCTTTCCGTTCAAAACGGAGAACATTATTCCAAAATACATGCTGCCCACCACTGTCGTATCGCTGGGAACGAGCAATCAGCAAAATATTGGACTTGACCGGCAAACCTTTACTGGATTTATTCGGTATAACTGGCAACCTACGAGTAAAAATACACTGAATTTAGAACTGTTTAACTTGCAATTTATTCGAAATCTGAATACGAGTAATTATTTTAACGTATACACAAGTTCGTACGATCGTTTGAATACAGTGGCGCTAAGTTCCAATTACATAGACAATGAGGAATCGTTGAATATTGCTTCGGGACAACCCAATCAATTCATTACGGATGTTGTTTCAGGCAGTTTTCCTGTCACGGATAGTGAACTTTCCACTGTGCTGAGTGTCGCACAACGACAATTTCGATTGACACAAGACAACTTAATTGCGGCTTCTAAAATCAATTTTACACATAATAGCAAAGAGAGCATTGCCGACAATACTTTTTTTCAATTTAGAACTGAGTTAGAATTGGCTGGAAACTTTTTATCAGCCATCGCAAATATTGCCAATTTGGAAAGAGATTCACGAGGAAATTACAAGTTGTTCGGCGTGCCGTTTACACAATATGTAAAAACAGAATTCGACTATATCAAACACTGGGAATTGTCTGGAAAACAAGATGTTTTGGCATTTCGCACATTTTTCGGCATTGCCATTCCGTATGGCAACTCGGACAACATTCCGTTTCCACGAAGTTACTTTGGTGGTGGATCGAATGACAACCGAGCGTGGGCAGCCTATCAGTTAGGCCCTGGAAGTTCAGCAAGTATTTTGGACTTTAACGAAGCCAACTTAAAATTTACATCCAACCTTGAATATCGTTTTGATTTATTCGGAAGTTTTAAAGGCGCACTTTTTGCCGATGCAGGAAACATTTGGAATGTATTTGACGATATTGAAGATGAAGATCGAAAGTTCAACGGATTTGAATCGCTGAGAGACATTGCATTGGGAACAGGTTTCGGTTTGCGTTATGATTTTAGCTTCTTTGTATTGCGTTTTGACATTGGTTTCAAAACGTACGATCCTGCCTATCCTGTCAACGATCGTTGGTTCAATGACTACAACTTTGGAAACGCCGTATACAATATTGGAATTAACTATCCTTTTTGATGGTTATTGGTTGTTGGTGAAATTACTTTTTCGATTATTATTTTGAGTTTTATAATTTATAATTACTTCGATTGAATGTTGAATTTTAAATGTTGAATGTTGAATTGTCTTTGAAACATAAACTCCTAAACCTATAAACTCTTAAACTTCTTTTAGTTTAATTATGAATCGTCTTTGAAACATAAACTCCTAAACTTATAAACTCTTAAACTTCTTCTAGTTGAATTGTGAATCGTCTTTGAAACATAAACTCCCAAACCTATAAACTTTTAAACTTCTTCTAGTTGAATTGTGAATTATTCTTTTGAAGATTCTCAATACTCAATACTAACATCTCACGACCAACTTGCTACAATTTCCCTATTTTTGCAAGACGAATGAAGGATTCCATATGAGATTTGTTATTACTTTTATATACACAGTTGTATACTGTATCTGCTTAAAACTGCTAGCATATTGGTTTTTCTTAATTCCCATAGAATCTTCTCATTTTCCACTGATAGAAGTGTATGATACGCTCAACAGTCTCATTATGCTAATCATTCTGGGAATGGTATTTACAATCGCCAAACGAAAAGATGTACTCACCTTTAAAAAAACTGAAAGCAATTATTATCTTCTAGGTATTCTCTTAGGAATTGGTTTTGTGTTTTTTCAACCGATACTCAACATTATCTATTATTTGGAATTTACTACAAACTTTATTGACTATGAATTCACAATTGAGCGTCTAAAAAGTTTAAACATATTGGCATATGTTATCTTTATTCCAATAGCAGAAGAACTTTTTTTCAGGAATTTCATTCAGCGTGAACTTTCAAAAACATACAAACCATACCTCGCTATATTATTGGCTTCGCTCTTATTTGCGTTCATGCACATTACATTTGAAAATATCTTTTTAGGATATTACTTTTTTAACATGCATCAAGCGTATATTACTCTATTTGGTGGATTTATTTCAGGAGTTTTGTTGTACAAATCACAATCTGTAGTTCCTTCTATCTTGTTTCATGTATTTTGGAATCTAACAGTGCATGTAGTATAAATTTTACGCTGTAGAAAAAATTATAAAAGTCACGTCAAACATAATTCAAAGAATAGCGCAAAACACTCACAATTTCTCAGTAAAAACACGAGTAAAACTGCTGAAATTATAAAATGTATAAAAAGTAACTTGCTAAGTTTCTTAAAATCACGAACAACGCCAAAACTCATAACAATTTTAGTACATTTGTAACCCAAACTAAAAATCATAAAGACGATGAGTCATACTATAAAACCAGGAGTTGCCACTGGAGACGAAGTACAAGAAATATTCAAACTAGCAAAAGAAAAAGGATTTGCCTTGCCAGCCGTAAATGTAGTAGGAACAAACTCTATCAATGGAGTATTAGAAACCGCTGCAGAATTGAATTCTCCTGTCATCATTCAATTTTCAAATGGAGGCGCACAATTCAACGCAGGAAAAGGATTGAGCAATGAAGGTCAAAAAGCAGCGATTGCTGGTGCCATTGCTGGTGCAAAACACGTGCATGAAATGGCCGTTGCCTATGGTGTTCCTGTTATTTTACATACCGATCACTGTGCAAAAAAATTATTGCCTTGGATTGATGGTTTGTTAGAAGCCAGCGAAAAGCATTTTGCAGAAACTGGAAAATCATTATACAGCTCACACATGATTGATCTTTCAGAAGAGCCGATCGAAGAAAATATCGAAATCTGTAAAGAATACTTAGCGCGCATGAGCAAAATGGGTATGACTTTAGAAATCGAATTGGGAATTACTGGTGGTGAAGAAGATGGAGTAGATAATAGTGACGTTGACGATTCAAAATTATACACGCAACCTGAAGAGGTTGCCTATGCATACGAAGAGTTGATGAAAGTAAGTCCTAAATTTACGGTTGCAGCTGCGTTCGGAAATGTGCACGGAGTATATAAGCCTGGAAATGTAAAATTGACGCCAAAAATCTTGAAAAATTCACAAGAATATGTTTCTGAAAAGTTCAATGTTGGACACAATCATATTGATTTCGTATTCCACGGTGGATCAGGTTCTACGTTGGAGGAAATCAGAGAAGCTATCGGATATGGTGTCATCAAAATGAATATCGATACCGACTTACAATTTGCATTCATGTCTGGAATTCGCGATTATATGATCGGAAAACAAGACTATTTGATGCAGCAAATTGGAAATCCTGATGGAGATGATATTCCAAACAAAAAGACCTACGACCCAAGAAAATGGTTGCGTGAAGGTGAACTGACATTCAAAACGCGTTTAAAACAAGCTTTTGAGGATTTAAATAATGTAAATACGTTGTAATATAATTTGGGCGTTTCCCTTCGGGTCGGGCTTTCACTACTCGCTTTTGCTCGTCATGCTAAACCATGTGCCGAACTCGATTCAGTATCAATTCAGCATCTCACAAAGAGCTCAAACAAATAGTTCAATCCCTAACGCGGAGTTTCCAATAAAAATAAAAAACGAAATCAACCTCGTTAACACTGAAATACAATACGTTAACGAGGTTTTTTATACTCAAAAAAATACGTTTCAACAGTTAGCCAAATCAAATTTTGAGTTTCACTAATAAAAACTGTAATTTTGTCCACTAACTAAAAACAAA
>JBCCLS010000282.1:0-5242 GCA_039026835.1 Bacteroidota bacterium
AACAGTTGTAACGTGTTGTTACTACCGTACTTTCAGTGGGTCCATAATTGTTATAGACACGTAAAGAGGTTGGTTTTGAATAGGCTAATGCTTCTCCTCCAGTTAAAATAATTGTATCTAATGCTGTTATTTCTTGTTCTAGTAAATCCTGACAAACTCTAGTTGGAACATACGCATGGGTAATTTCTTTTTCTTGAAAGAATTCGGCTAAATTATGTACATCGAAACGTATTTCATTTTCTTGAATTGGAAATAAAGTTGCACCCGAAATTAAGTACGGATATATTTCCATGACCGATGCATCAAAGGCAATTCCTGAAAATAACGTTCCATTACTTTTTGAATTCACTTGATACACACGTTGGTACCAAAAGCATAAATTTAACAAGCTTTTGTGCGAAATCATGGTGCCTTTTGGTTTCCCTGTAGAACCTGATGTATAAATTACATAGGCTAATGTTTCATCAGAAACGACATGGTTAATTGGTGATGTATCTTTATCTGATGCATTAAAATCAGCCAAGAAAGCAGCATCAATACACAATTCAGCTTTGCTGTCTTCTAGAATGTATTGTATTCTATTTACAGGATATTCAGTATCAATTGGCACATACGCTGCGCCTGTTTTTAGAATGGCTAACAACGCAACTATTAATTCTTCGCTTCTTTCTAATTGAACAGCAAATACTGTATTTGCCGTAATTGTTGTTTTTTGAAGAATATAATTTGCTAAAGCATTCGATTTTTCATCCAACTCAACATAGGAAACCCGTTTTTCGTGTTGCTGAATTGCTATCGCGTTTGGCGAACGTTTTACTTGTTCTTTAAATAAATCTAATACTGTAATTTCCGCAGGAATGGTAATGTCTGTAGCATTAAATACATGCAGTAACATTTCTTTTTCGGCATCGGAAGTTAGGTCGATACTTGGCAACGTAATTTCAGGTGTTTCTGTTACCTGATTGAATATATTTTCTAAGTGAACAAAGATGTTTTTTACAAATTTTTCTTCATAGATATCAGTATTGTACTGAATTCCTAATTGCAATCCATCGTCTTCATAAAATGTAAATGCCAGATCAAATTGTGCTGTATTTCTCGTAATTTCATGCGTTGCTACTGAAATATTCTCAATTCCATGAGTTTCCTGTAAGCCTGCTTGCTGCTGATTTTGCAAAACAACCATCACATCAAATAATGGTGATCTTGACGCATCTCTTTTGAGTTGTAATTTTTCAATTAATTGATCAAACGGATAATTTTGATAGTGATATGCATCTAGTAGTAATTGCTTTTCTTGTTGTAAGATTTCAATAAATGAACTGTTTTCATCAAGTAAAGTTCGAATTGCTAAAGTGTTTAAGTACAATCCTAATTGATTTTCTACATCTGGATGTGCACGCCCTGCAATTGGCGTTCCTACAATGATATCATGTTGATTACTGTATCGTGACAACAACACTTTTACAGTTGCCATTAATGTCATGAATAAAGTAACTTGATGTTTTTGTGAAAAGTTTTTTAGTTGTACAAGTGTATTTTCTGAAAACGATTCTTCTATGTAATTTCCTGTATATGTTTTTATTGCAGGACGTTTTGTATAGCTAGGCAATTGTAAAATTGGCAATGCTCCTTCAAATTGTTGCATCCAATACAATTCAGCATTTTTAAAAGCTGCTGATGCCGTGTTTTTTTCTAACCAAACTGTGTAATCTTTGAATTGAATACGCAACGGTGCTGCTTCAACAATTTCGTGTTTTTGTAGCATTTTGTAATAATGCAATATGTCAGCAGTAAATATTTCCAATGACCAACCATCACTTATGATATGATGCATTGCCGAAAAGAAAATATAATCGTCTTCCGCTAGTTTGAGGAGCGATGTACGGACTAATGGTGCTTTTGAAAGTGTAAATCCTGCTGAAATTTGTGCATCAATGTATTGATTGGCTTTTTGTATAGCATCGTCAGCGTCTGTGACATCTACTTCTGCGATTTTAAATTGAAAATCTTCTTTTGAAATGCTGTATTGTCTCAGGATTCCAGCTTCATCTGTATCAAAATATGTTCGTAATATTTCATGACGATCTACTACTAATTGAAAGGCTTTTTCAAACTTTTCTACTGCTAATGCGCCTTTAATTCGCAAAGCACCTGTAATATTGTATGCATTCGTCCCGCCTTCTAATTGGCTTAACATCCACAAGCGATGCTGCGATGGCGTTACAGGATATTTTTCTAAATCAAAAGTTTCAATAGCTTCATACTGTTCTTCTTCTAAGGCATTGCTAATTCCTTCAATTGTTGGATGTGTATGAAATATTTTATAACGCACATTTTTATCCATCTCTTTCGAAATCCGATTGATAATTTGTGCAATCATCAAACTATGTCCTCCAAGCTCAAAGAAGTTGTCTCTGATTCCTATTTGTGATACGCCAATAACTTCTTGCCAAATTGTTACAAGTTCTTCCTCTACTGTATTTCTTGGTGCTACAAATTCTTTTTTTATGATTCCCGCCAAGGAAACATCAGGCAACGCTTTACGATTTACTTTTCCATTGGGTGTGAGTGGAATTTCCTTAAGCTTCATAAAATACGTTGGCACCATGTATCCCGGTAGCTTTTCTGCTAAATGGTCACGCAATCTTGATTTATCAATATTGATTGATGCTGCATAATATCCTACTAAAACTTGTACATTTTTTACAGTTTTAACCGCTACGACTGCGCCAAGTATTTCTTCTGAATGTTGGAGAATTTCATTTTCTATTTCTCCCAATTCTATGCGATATCCTCTTAATTTTACTTGATGATCTTTTCTGCCAAAGAATTCTATATTTCCATCTGGACACCAACGTGCCAAATCGCCTGTATCATACATTCGCGTATTTGGACTGAATGGATTTGGAATGTATTTTTCATTGGTCAATTCAGGTCTGTTAAGATATCCTTTCGTAATTCCTGCACCACCTAAGTATAGTTTCCCTATCACACCTATTGGTACAAGATGTAAGTTTTCATCTACAATATATGCTTGCGTATTGGTAATAGGCTTTCCTATTGGAATTGTTTTGTAAGCTTTGTTCACTAATGTATATGCTGTACTATACGTTGTATCTTCTGACGGACCATACAAATTTTTAACAATGATGTCTGTTTTCGTCAATTTACTGGCAATATCTAGCGGAAAAGGTTCGCCTGCTAAATTGATTACATTTACATTACTTAAATCGTAACCACCGTCAATAATTGTTCGCATGGCAGATGGAACCGTATTTAACAGTATGTTTTTTTCTTTTGACAAATACGCTGCAATTGCCAACGCATCTTTCAGCACACGAATTCTTTTTCCAACAGAAAGCGTATAAAACATTTCGAACACCGAAAGATCAAAACAATGTGATGTGGCTGCGAAAACGACTTCGTAGCTTTGTAAATCAAATTCATTTTGTGCCCAAAAGATCAGTTCTACAGCATTTGAATGAGTAATCATTACACCTTTTGGATTTCCTGTAGTTCCGGAAGTATAGATGATATAGGCTAAATCGTCTGCTGTTGTTTTTCGTTGTAATTTTTCAGTCTCATAATTTTGTTTTACTGCTGAAAAAGCTACAATTTCTTCAGCATCAATCACAAAGACACAATTACTATCATTTTCAATGTACGAAATACGTTCGTCAGGATAGTTGACATCAATAGGAACATAGGTTGCGCCAGCTTTTAGCACTGCAATTATTGAGATGATGAGCTTTTCGGTTCTTTCTAATTTTACACCTACAAAATCATTTGGTTGTATTCCCTTATTTTCCTGCAAATAGCATGCTAATTGATTGGATTGCTTGTGAATGTCTTCATAAGTAAACTCCTGATCTTCATATACCAATGCTATTGCATTTGGTGTTTTAGCAACTTGATTTTCAAATAAATCAATAATCGTAGGCGCTTGTGTATAATGAGCAGTTGTTTGATTAAATTCTGAAAGTAATTTTTCTTTTTCACCTTTCGCCAAGATAGAAATAGCTGTAATTTCTTGTGAAATATAGGTTTCTAAATTGATTAACCAACTTTTGAACGTTTTCAAAAAACTTTCTGCTACATGCGATTGTATAAAATCATTGTTGTATCCCAAAGTAAGCGATAATCCAACTTCATTTTTGAGTACGCAACACTGAAAAGGAAGCTGATAATTTTTGACACATGCGTCTTTAGAATATAGAAAACTATAAGAAGCGTATGCTTCTATTTTTTCAATGTGCAACAATCGTTTTACATGTTCTTTGTCGTAGTTTGCATGTTTATAGGTTTCTTGCACTTCAGTTTTAATTGTATGTAAGTATGACTTAAAAGATTCATTTTGAATTGAATCTAATTGTAGCAATACATCTGAAGTTTGCGATGGTTTCATTTCAGATAATACAATATGACATTCGTCGAAATACCGCTTTAAAAGCATTCCAAAAATTGCAAAAAGTACTGTATACTCTACAATTTCTTGGCCATTGGTCAACTTTGAAAAATAAGATACATCATTTTTTTCAATAGTAATTGTATGTGTAGCATTTGCTTCAAGGTCGTTATGGTCCTGAAGTTCATGCACACGAATTTTTTGTAACCAATAATCGGTTATGATCTTGTGCTCTATATTATTCATTATATATAGAAATTGATATGTTAGGTTGTGGTTAAGAAGTTTTTACGCTTCTTCTAAATAATAGGAAGGAGTTGTTACTGTTATATTTTGTCGTAGAGAGTCGAGTCTGACAGTAATTTTATTTAAATTATCTGCTTTGACAATCTCACAATTGAGTCCTCTTAGTGGACCATAAATAATTCTTTTGGTCTCTCCAACTTTAGGAAGTTGAGAAGTAACCTCAAAATCGATGATATCAGTATCTCCCGTTAGCAGTTTTATTTGATTGATTTCTTTCTCTGTCACTCTCGCATAGTCTTTACCAAAACGTATATAGGCACATGCACCATATACTGATAATGCTTGATGGAACTCTAAAGAAGATCTGATGTATACAAATACATATGATGGAAATAAGGAAGTGACAACAGTTTTTTTACGGTCACTCCATTGCCTCACAGTTTTGATTTGTGGCAAAAAAGATTCTACGGGAATCTCGCATAAAGACTGATGTACTTTCTTTTCCCAACGAGATTTTACATAAAGTACATACCAACCAACTGTAAATTTCATAGTTTAGTTCGTTTTTGGATAGAGCTTCGCTCTTCT
>JBCCLS010000283.1:0-5240 GCA_039026835.1 Bacteroidota bacterium
ACTTTTTGCAGTATTCTCCAAGCGGAGTTAAACAGCATGGTTTTTTATATAGTGCAGCTTCTTCCAACGTTTTTGAATCTGGCAGATAAATAAGTCCATTGAAATGATACATTCGTAAGTGACTCATAACCTCTAAAAGCCCTTTGTCATCAGCCCCTTGATCTTCTAAAAAATTAGGAGATAATTGCATTCCAGTTTTCGAGCCCTCAAAATAGGTTGTAAGCTTTCGTAATATTGGGGATGGAATTTTTGGCTTACAATCTCGTAGAGAAATCATTTGTGATACATGCGATTTAAAAACAGGGCGTTGCTTCCATGCATTTAATAAAGTATCTGCATAGTAATAAAGACTTGATAAATTAATTTTGCCTCTCACATCTGCTGCGCCACCTAACATGGCATTGTAAATAATACTTGTAAAGACGCCATACCCGCCTTTTTCCCAAGAATATTGATCTTCTGTAGCAGCAGCTAGAATGGAAATTCCTTCTCGTAATACAACTTTACGTTCTCCTAAATCGATACTATTTCCTGCGCCGCCTGCATGACAACAATCTAAAATGATGACGACTTCTTTGGCTTTTGAGTTGTTTGCCAATGCTACGATTTCCATCAAACTGATACCTTCGTCATTGGGCTGTGCATCATAGGTTACCAAATATGTTCCTGCGTCTGTAGTAGCACCATGACCTGAGAAATACAATAAAACAGTATCATTGTCTCTGTGATTAAAAAGCATTTTGATATGCTCTTTTAATTTCGACCTAGTGACATTATCTTTTTTACTAGACACTAACATTTTACAATCAAAGTTTCGGTCTTTGTTTTCATGCGTTTCAAACACTTCTTTCATACGGTTTGCATCGTTAACACATCCATTTAAATTTTTTTTGGGATTCGCATAGTGATCTATCCCGACAAGTAATGCTCTTCTCATTGTTCTAATTTTTATGTGAATATGGTTACAAAGTTGCGGGAATAGTGGGTACGAAAACAGTACAATATTGTAGAGTAAAAAACTCCTCAAAATTGAGGAGTTTTTTATAGTTATGAGATGTCATTATTAATTCTGAATTATGAATTCTAAATTTTGAATTTAGTGTTGTGAATACCTTCCAAACTGTGAGCAGTCAAAACACATCCATAGAAAATTACTTGTATCATTCAGTTGTGAGTACCTTTCAAATTGTGGTCAATCATAAGACAGGTATTCAAATGCGAAAGCCCACAATTGTTATGAATACACTCCAAACTGTGATAAGTCACAACCATGAAAAACAAATATCACTTTAGCGCATCGTTGTGAATACCTTCCAAACTGTGATCTGTCACAACTTACTCCAGAAAGTGGAGTGTTTGATCTTTATTGTAAGTACCATCCAAACTGTGATAAGTCACAACATTAACTTTTTATTACTTGTGGAACAACTGGTTGTGAATACCATCCAAACTATGAGCAGTCACAACTCTAGGAATCAAAACCCGTCTTTTTGGTCGGTTGTGAATACCATCCAAACTGTGAGCAGTCACAACAGAATGTACTCACTTTTCTAAGGCAAAAGGGTTGTGAATACCATCCAAACTGTGAGCAGTCACAACGTAAGTTCCTATCTATCATACTATAAATTAGTTGTGAGTACCTTTCAAACTGTGAGGAGTCACAACTAACAAATAATTATTCACCTTATGCAAAAGTTGTGAATACACTTCAAACTGTGATCAGACACAACAATAGAAAGAGTCAGAGATTGCGACATTGTTTTGTGAATACCTTCCAAAATGTGATTAGTCACAACAACTATTAAAACCAAAAATTATGTCTAAAGCTGTGATTACCTTTCAAACTGAGAACAATCACAACAATCAAAGTAAGAGTATGGTTTAATATATCGTTGTGAGTACCTTCCAAACTGTGATGAGTCACAACCGCGACCTTTGATAATCGCGACTTAATACAGTTGTGAGCAACAATCAAAACATGAATAGACACAACCTCAATATTTTATTAAAATTTCCTTCTACCTCTCGACTGCGCTCGATGTGACACGCAGAAATGATATGTATCATCATTTCTTAACTAGACTATTATCAATCGCATATCTCACTAAACCTAAAGAACTTTTGACACCTATTTTTTCTATGAGATTTCTTCTGTAGGTTTCTACCGTAGTCGTTCCTATTTTTAAGATGTTAGCAATTTCCTTTGAGGAGTTATCCTCAGCTAATAACTTTAGCACTTGTAATTCTCTTTTGGTTAAGTGTATCAATTTTGGTTCAGGCATTTTGCTTGTTGCAATATAGTTGGTTAGCACTTCGCCTTTTAGATATTCGTGTCCTTTGTAAATCGTTTCAATGGCTTCCACAAATTCTTCTTTACCTCTATTTTTTAAGATATACCCTAGTACGCCCATATCAATCAATTCCTTTATGAATGTACCTTCATCGTGCATGGTTAGCATCAATATTTTGACATCAGGGAATTTTTCTAGTATGACTTTAGCAGTTGATACGCCATTCATATCAGGCATATTAATATCTAACACCGCAATATCAATTGTATGCGTTTCTAACAATTGTATTGCTTCTTCTCCATGTTCTGCTTCTCCAACCACTTTTATGTGTGTATGCTTTTTTAATAAGGATTGTAGACCTTCTCTAAACAGTTTATGATCGTCCGCAATGATAATGTGTATTTGTTCTTTTTCTTTCATAGTATTTGGTATTAAGTAGGAATATCAATAGTCACTGTGGTTCCATTACCTTTTCCTGAATCTATGTGATATGTTCCTTTCATTGAGGTAATTCTCGATTGTATGGTTTTTAACCCAAAACCTTGATATTCGGTTGACGTGTCAAACCCAATTCCGTTATCTTCTACAATGATATTCACTTCATGATCTCTTTTTAGTATTTGTATGGCGACATGTGTTGCTTTTGCATGCTTGATGATATTATTCAATAATTCTTGTATGACACGATAGATTTCAATTTCCATTGTATTATCCAAACGGTCATCAAACTTGTGGGAAGTAAGTTCAATTTGTATTTCTCGTTGTTGCTGTTTGTTGCAAGCTGTTTCAATAGTTTGTTTTAGTTCTTTTAGCGCTGGCATTAATCCAAACTTTGACAATGTTCCTGACAACATATTATGTGAAATTTCTCGTACCGATTTACATGCCTCGTCTAAGAGTTCATTTGCTTTTTCATACTCTTGTTTAGTTTCTGTATCAATATTTTCGAGATTATCTTCCACCGATTGATAATGAATTTTCACTAACGATAATTTGCTTCCTAGATTATCATGTAAGTCTTGTGCTATTCGTTTTCGTTCTGCTTCTTGTCCACTTATCATTGCATAGATATCCTTCATTTCTTGTTTATTGATAAGCTCTTGTATTTGTTGCTCTTGCTGTTCTTTTTCATAAGCAGCAATCATTTTTTGTTGTTTTAATAATCGTATTCTCGTCATGTAAAAAAGTAGTATTGAACATAGAATTAAAACTATGAGTAATGTAAAAAGTAGAAGTATCCGTTTTTGAGCTTTTTCTTCTGCTATTATTCTTTCGTTATTTGCCTTTTCTAATGCCATTTTGCTATTTATGTAATCTACTTCATAACGATCTGCTTTTTTGATTTTCACATATTCTATTTGTCTTATTCTGTATGCGGAATCTTTGTATAAGTATGCTTTTTGATTATCATTCAGATTTCTATATACTTTAGAAAGTGCCGAATACGTATTCCCTAAAAACAAAGAATCTTTCGTCTGCTTTTGCAAATCCAAACTGGTTTGTAAATACGCCAAAGCTTTTGGATATTCCTCTATTTCTTGATGTAGATTACCCAAATTATTGTACGTCTTAAATAGTCGTAAGGTATCTGTATCTTTCTTGTAAATTTTTATTGCATTTTCATAATGGTATTTTGCCGAATCGTGTTGATCTAATTTTTTATACAATGTTGCCAAGTTATGATGAAATGCAGCTACGTTCCCGACTTTATATTTTCTGATTCTATCAAATGCCTTGTAAAAAGTTTGCTTTGATAGTGAATCTTGTTCTAAATGATCATAGATAGTTGCGATATCAATTAATACGTTTGTTAGTTGTCTTTCATTTTTCTGACTTCTGAATATTTGTGCAGCTTTTCTAAAATTGCTTAAGGCTTCTTTAGGATTTTTTTGAATACGATGTAATTCTCCCAATCCCATATATGCCTTTGCTATTAACTTATTATCTTTTGCTAAAATGGCATAGTCTAACTCTTTTAAATAATATTCTAAGGCTTCTTTGTATGCTTGATATGAAAGATACAGTGTTGCTATGTTTCTTGATACTTTTGAAGCTTGTCGATACTTTTGATCTTTCTCAAAAGCAGCTAAACTTTGCGAATAATACTCCAGTGCTTTTACTTTTTGGTTTTCAATATCATAAATAACTCCTAGTTGATTATTTGCTCTGGCCATACCATAATCATAGTTCTGACTTTGATCAACTTTTAAAGCATTTTCATAATACTCTTTTGCATCCGAGAACTTTTTTCGATTTTTAGCAATGACTCCTAAACGATTGTACGCATCAGATATTCCTGTATAGAATTTTTCTTTTTTGCTTAATCTCAATGCCGCTAAGGCGTAGTTTATAGCTATTGAATCTTTTGACTTTTTGAGTTTCCAGGATAGTTCATTGAGTGTATTTACTTTCTCAATACCATTTTGAATAGATAGTAGCTTCTGCATACTATCAATTGAATTTGAGACTTGACCATAAGCAAAAAACAAATTAAAAAGTGACAATAAACTAACTGCAAGAATTATTTTTTTATCCATAGTGATAGAATTGGGATTTCTTAAAAAGAAAAAAGGCTTACACTTATTTTCTAAAGATAAGTAAAGCCTTTTTAAAACATAATTTTCTTACAAATTAATTGTAGGGTTTAATATCTTCCTTCTCATCTTCTTCTTTGCCTCCTGTACCTACAGAACCATCATCTTCGTCAGGTCTTGGTTGTTCTTCTTTTGGGTTGTCATCAGATAGACACATCATCTTTACTTCTTCGTTTTCTACATCAAATTCATTTGTAATTGTTTCTTTCATAATTTCTATATTTTATGTTGAATTACAAATGTCTGCTTATTATGAAAGTGAATCAATCGCAAAAATTGGGTGGTTGTTTCTCCACAGAATTGTGGAGTTTATAAACACAGTATTTAATTTATTTTGTTAAATATTATAGTGAAG
>JBCCLS010000284.1:0-5205 GCA_039026835.1 Bacteroidota bacterium
GTGCGCCCACGATTCAAGTGCTGCGTCGGCAACAGCCGGAGAGATCGCGACCTAAATTCACAAAATGATCTGCAATTTTAACCAATTGTGTCCCGCGACCGCTCCAGCCGTGTGCTAGCAAAATCTTTTTGTCACTATTGCCATACGAATACACCAAAATATCTTTTTCAATCTCTGGGACGTGCATCAAGGTTTGTGTCGATTCCTTGTCCATGTGAAACTCACGTTTTGGCATTTTGTATTTTATGGGTGTTATAAACAAACGCTTGGCATACTTTGCAGCAAGTGTAGTAGAAAAAAATTGTAACAAACGTCCTGTATATAAAATAGGTTTTGGAACTTGTATAGGCGGTTCTGGGTTAAAGTTGGATGCAGTTTGACTCATTTTTTGGTAATCTATCTAAGATTCTTCAAAATTGAGGTAAATTTTCGAGCTTCGGAAATACATTTTATAGTTTTATGCCAATAATTTAATAATCGCTAATTTTGTTAATGAAGTGATACAAGTTTTTCATACATACGATAAAATATATCAGTTCATTACCAGTTTATTAAAACAACAATAAAGACTAAAAAGTAAAGAACATGAAGAAAGTAATTGGCTTATCCGTTTTCATATTCATACTATCTTGTGCTACCAATCCATTCACAGGAAAAAAGACAATGGCGTTTGTATCTAATGCACAGCTATTCCCAACAGCATTTGCACAGTATGATCAATTTTTAACTGAAAATAAAGTAGTAAAAGGAACTTCAAAATCCGATATGATTCAGCGTGTAGGCGAGCGGATTGCAGTGGCGGCAGAACGTTGGTTAGATGCAAACGGAAACGAAGGATATTTAAAAGATTATCAGTGGGAATATAATTTGGTAGACGATCCGGCAGTGAATGCATGGTGTATGCCAGGTGGAAAAATTGTATTCTACACAGGAATTTTACCAGTAGCACAAAATGAAACAGCCATTGCAGCTATCATGGGACATGAAGTGGCACACGCATTAGCAAATCACGGGCAACAACGCATGAGTGCCGCATATTTACAACAAGGATTGGCTGTTGCTGGAAATATTGCAATTAAAGATGACAAATCACGCCAAGCGTTCAATCAATATTATGGTGTTGGTTCAAATGTATTGGGTATGTTGCCATTTAGCAGAAAACACGAAAATGAAGCTGATAAAATCGGAATTTATTTAATGGCAATTGCAGGTTACAATCCCGATGAAGCTCCAGAATTGTGGAAGCGTATGGGCGCAAAAAGCGCAGGCAAAGCACCACCAGAATTTCTAAGTACACATCCGTCAAGCGAAACGCGTATCAAAAATTTACAAGCAGAAGCTGGCTTAGCCAAAGCTGAGGCTCGAAAATTTGGTGTCAATAGTTACCGTCCGCTAGGTAAATTTTAAGTTAACACACATTCAAAAATAAATCTGTATTTTAGAAGCTGTCCAAAACGGACAGCTTTTATTTTTTATCACACTATGGGAAAAACGAATCAATTACAAAAAGGAGACAAAAAACTTATCAATGCATGGGCATTTTATGACTGGGCAAACTCAGTGTATTCATTGGTTATTAGTACAGCGGTTTTTCCGATATACTACGCAACGGTCACAGAAGAATTTGCACAATATAAGCTGAATGAAAAAATCAATTTTCTTGGAACACAGTGGGATCCTACTACGTTATACGATTATACCATTGCATTTTTTATGGCAATTGTTGCGTTTACGTCGCCGATTTTGTCAGGAATTGCCGATTATACCGGAAGCAAACTGAAATTTTTAAAATTCTTTTGCCTGTTAGGTTCGTTGTCTATCATTGGATTATTTTTCTTTAAAGATGAAGCTTCATTGTGGATTGGCATTGTGCTAACGATTACCTCTGGAATTGGTTTTTGGGGAAGTATTGTTTTCTATAATGCATATTTGCCTGAAGTAGCAAATCCGGAACAACAAGATGCTGCAAGTGCCAAAGGATTTATTTATGGATATATTGGTTCAATCATCTTGCTCATTTTATGTTTGGTGCTTATTGAAGGACACGAAATGTTTGGCATTGCCAAAGGACTGGCAACACGTGTATCATTTATTGCCGTAGGATTGTGGTGGCTTGGTTTTGCGCAAATTACTTATAGAAGATTGCCCAACAATATTCACAAGAAAGAACCGAAAAAAGGATACTTAACAAGCGGTTTCAAAGAACTTGGTAAAGTTTGGAAAGAACTGACCAATTATCCGCAGTTGCGCACATATTTGATTTCGTTTTTCTTTTTCAGTGTAGGTGTACAAACCATTATTTATATGGCAGGAATCTTTGGAAGTACCGAGTTAAAACTTCCAACGACCAATTTAATTGCAGCCATCTTGTTGGTACAGTTTGTAGCTATATTTGGTGCATTTCTATTTTCGAAAGTCTCCAAAAAGTATGGAAACTTAACTGCGTTAAAAATAACCATTGTCATTTGGGGATTTGTGTGCTTTGTCGCGTTCTCTTTAGACAAAAATCAAGAAAACATCCAATTGTACTTTTATATTTTAGGTGGATTAATTGGGTTGGTGCTTGGCGCGATTCAATCCTTATCACGTTCAACATATTCCAAATTACTGCCAGAAACCGAAGAAACCGCTACGTATTTTAGCTTTTTTGACGTTACGGAAAAAGTAGCTATTGTGTTGGGAATGATTGTTTTTGGAGCTTTAAAATCATTTACAGGTTCTATGCAATGGTCGGTATTGTGTTTGGCAATATTTTTCTTGTTCTCGTTCATCATCTTAAGCTTTGTAAAAAAGACCAAATATGTACAGTAAATTATTAAAAGTTACATACCTCAATTTTATTTTGGCAGTGCTAGTGCTGTTGAGTTTATGTGCTTCTTGTTCTCAAAATACCAAAACAGATTGGGAAAAGTTTGAAGTAGCAGGAAAGGTAAAATCGTATACAGAATATCATTATGAAGTAAAGCTTGAAGAAGGCAAATGGGTGCAAGGCGAACTCTCTAGTTTGGGAAGTCACATCAACTATTTTGATGCTCAAGGAAATTATACACACAGAGACATTTTTGATATAGACAATAACTTTATAGAGAAAATCTTAGTCAAGAAAGAAGGAAGAAAGTTGGTAGAGGAAGTCATTTATGATGCTAATGAACAAGTTATCGGGAAAATTAGTATCGAAGAAGATACCAATGATAAAATGGTGTATAGCACTTTTGATAAAGACGGTTATATTACGAGCAAAGGAACATTACACTATAAAAATAACAAACTCCATCGACAGGATATTAAAATATTTAGTGATGACGGAGACACACGCAGAATCGTAAGTGTCTTTAAACACAATGACGCTGGAAATTTATCACATCAAATAGGACTTGGACAGCAGGGCGACACCACAAATATTTTGAAATATGAATATGAAACGTTTGATGCTCGTAATAATTGGACAAAACGTTTGGATTATCCCTTCAAAGGAATTGATTCGCCAGATAAAATTGTAATTAGAACTTATGAATACTACGAAGACTAGCAATTTTACAGTAAGTATCGCGCTGTGTATTATAGGGAGTTTGTTGATTTCTTGTTCGAGCGAATCAACAGATTGGCAACTTGCTAATTTGGAAGGAAACGTAAAGTCGTTCACAGAAAAATGGGTTCACATACCAAAAAAGAGTTCTTCCCCAACGCCGCCTTACATCACGTATACTAGAGTGTCGTATGATACATTGGGCTACTGCACGCTTAGGGAACGTTTGGACGATGATTTATGTTCTATAGAAAAAACAATTTTGGAACGAAACGGTGTAGACCTTACTCAGGAAATAGTATATAATAGATACAATGAAGTTCTTCAAACTAGAAAGGTGAAAAGTATCTCAAAATCAGGTTGTACGATGGACGTATACAACCAATACAATAGAAAATCTTTTGAGACTGAGCAAGTGTACGGTAATAACAAAATTAAAAGATATTTTTCACATTTTATCAAGCTCGATGGTAGTGGTAGAGAGACATCTACAGTGGCCTACAAGTATAATAGCAAAGGAAAACTTAGCAAAATATATGTTGATAAAGAGAATCAGGGCTCTTACTATATGCGTTATGAATATGTTGAATTTGATGCTCATAATAATTGGACCAAACGTTTTGTGCATTTTAAAAGAGGAGGAGGAAAGGAGAACAAAACACAAATACAAACACGATTTTATGAATATTATTAACGCATACATACACTCATGAACCTAAAAAATACAGTAGCTATTTTTTCAATGTTGGTAATATGTATGGGGTGTGCTCCTGATGTAAATCCGTATGATTTAAAATTTTTTCACTTGCGTGGAAAGGTCAAAAGTTTGACAAAAGAAAATTACGAAGTATTCAGAGAAAATGGTGAATGGAAATCAGGAAAAGCTGCTGCAATCGATTTTAACGAAAAATTGTGGTTTGATACTAACGGGAATCTAAAACAAATGGAACGTTACAATGAAGCGTATGAATTAGAGGAAAAGTTGAATACAAAAATAGAAGCTGATAAAGTAATTGAAGAGATACACTATAATCCCGAAGGAAGTCTCATAGGACGTTCAGTAATAACAGAACACACTGATGAGAAGATTGCATACAAACAAATAAATTCAAAAGGGAAATTATTGGCAGAAGGAGCTTTTTTCTTTTCAGAAAGTGATGTTGTAGCATGGGAAGAAATACATAAATACGATCCTGGTTTTGAAACTCCTAGAACGTTCAAGCTGTATTATGAATATGATGCTGATAACAATATCATAAAACAAACATTAAAAGCATCAAATGGTATAGTGCTTCGTATGGACAAATTTGAATATATAGCATTTGATGAATATAATAACTGGACCAAAATGTTACTATATCAAGCAGAAAATGAAATGCCTACGACCATTATATTAAGAACTATTGAATACTATTAATTTATATGAAACACTACTTAAAGACAACTGTACTAACGCTGCTCGTGCTCATGCTGAGTGGATGTGCGAATACTTCCAAAACGGATTGGGATTTGTATGAGCTGAATGGAAATGTGAAAAGTTACACGGAAAACTATTACGAGCCTGTAAAAGAGCTTGGCGAATGGAAAGCAGGAAAACCCGAAGACTACCGAAACTATCGTGTGCAATTTTCTACTGATGGCGTGTATGAGCAAATGGAATTTCTTGGTAAGGACAACAA
>JBCCLS010000285.1:0-5175 GCA_039026835.1 Bacteroidota bacterium
AGAAGAATCAATTACACCTCAACAAAAAACAAGTGAGTTTGCTAAGTCAATCTACAGTAGTGGGAGGATTACCGCCTACATTGAGTCGTCAATGTCCTGTAGAAACTATCAATATCACACGATGTTACGGAGCCAATCAGTGTCAAAAGTGGCCAAGATAATACGCATGAAAAAAGGCCGTTTCCAAATTGGAAACGACCTTTTTAAAGTATAAGAACTAATTTAGTGATTACTTTGTTGCTCGCGTTAAAACCTTTTCAGCATCTGTAGCTTTTGAAATTTTCGCATAGTCAATAGCGGTCAATCCACCTCTATCTTTTGATTCAACTTCTGCCCCATTTTCTAATAAAAGGTTAATTATTTCCACTCTATTAAAACGTGCAGCATACATTAATGGTGTTTTTCCATTAGACGTTTTGTTTACATTTTCTCCGAACTCAATCATTTTTTTAACTACATCAAAATCTCCTTTTGAAATTGCAATACAAAATGCATTTACTTTTTTAATTTTTGTAGTTGTTACTTTGTACGTTGCAGTTGTTGGTTCGTTGTTGCTTTCAGTTGCGTTAGCAGTAAATGAAGCTCCTACTATAAGAGCGATCATAAAAATTGTTTTTCTCATAATGTTTGTTGTTTTTTTAATTGATGATTTTATGAACGTTTTTAAAATTGTTCACACCAAAGAGACGACGGCACTGAGAAATTGTTGCAACAAAATTTCAATTATAACACTTCCTTAACCATTTGCTAGCAAATCTGTTAAAACGCTCTTAAAAAACCAAAGCAGATGCTGGTTTTATTTAGTTATTCTTAAGAATTATTTATTACATTTTTTTTGATGCTTTTGTAGAAAAAACAAGCTTTTTGTGTGAATTTGATAAACCTTTCTAAAAAAGTAGGCTTTTTTAGGTTTGCATTGTGTTATGTAGGCAAATAGACTTATTTTTATTTTTTTAAATTCTCAAGCATGAATAAAAAAGTCATTTTAATGATTTTAGACGGATGGGGAAAATCACCAAACCCAGAAGTTTCTGCCATTGCCAACGCCAATGTTCCCTTTATCAATAGTCTTTACACTCGCTATCCGAATGCCAATTTATTGACAGACGGAATGAATGTCGGGCTGCCAGATGGACAAATGGGAAATAGTGAAGTCGGTCATATGAACTTAGGCGCAGGACGCATTGTATATCAAGATTTAGCCAAGATCAATTTGGCCATACAAAACAATACACTCAAAGATGAAGTCGTGTTAAAACAAGCGTTACAACACGCAAAAGATACTGGCAAAGCTGTTCATTTTTTAGGATTGGTCTCGGATGGAGGTGTACACTCACACATCAATCATTTGGAAGGTTTGGTAAATCTTGCGCATAGTTATGCACTAGACAACGTATTTGTACATGCTTTTACAGATGGGAGAGATGTAGATCCGAAATCAGGAAAAGACTTTATTGCACAAACCGAAGCATTCTGCCAAAAAACCAATGCAAAACTCGCTACGATTACAGGACGTTATTATGCAATGGATCGCGACAAACGTTGGGAACGTGTACAATTAGCTTACGATGCACTGGTACACGGAAAAGGAACACTGAGTAGCAATGCGACACAAAGTATTCAGGAAAGTTATGATGCTGATGTAACGGATGAATTCATCAAACCCATTGTAATGACCGATGAAAACGATCAACCAATTGCGAAGATTCAAGCTGACGATGTGGTAGTCTTTTTTAATTTCCGAACCGATCGTGGGCGCCAATTAACAGAAGCCTTATCTCAAAAAGACTTCCCAGAAGTTGGTATGAAAAAGCTTCCATTGTATTATGTAACAATGACAAATTACGATGCTTCTTTTAAGGGAATTCATGTCGTATTCAACAAAGAAAACATAAAAGATACACTTGGAGAAGTTTTATCCAAACACGGAAAAAAACAAATTCGAATCGCAGAAACGGAAAAATACCCGCACGTTACGTTCTTTTTTAATGGCGGACAAGAAACTCCTTTTGAAGGGGAAGAACGTCTATTGTGTCCATCTCCAAAAGTAGCTACTTACGATTTAAAGCCAGAAATGAGTGCATATGATATTCGCGACAAAATCATTCCTGAATTGGAAAAAGAGCATACTGATTTTGTCTGTTTAAACTTTGCCAATCCAGATATGGTAGGACATACAGGAGATTTTCAAGCAGCCGTAAAAGCCTGTGAAGTGGTAGACGAATGTGCAAAAGCTATTGTGGAAACCGCACAAAAGCACAATTATAGTACGATCATCATTGCCGATCATGGAAACTGTGACACAATGATCAATCCGGACGGAAGTCCAAATACAGCGCACACGACCAATCCTGTTCCTATTATTTTGGTTGATGAAGATATTAAACACATACAAGATGGAGTTTTAGGTGATATTGCGCCAACCATCTTAAAAATGATCGGACTCCCGCAACCTGAATTAATGACACAAAAATCCCTTGTATAATGAAAAAGATACTATACATCTTCATCGCACTTGCATTTTTTGCTTGCAAAGACGAAAAAAAGAATACACCAACAGCTGCTGAAGAAGCAACTGCTCAAAAAGAAGCAACAACAACGAACGAACAAGAAGAAGAAAAAGAAGAAGAATTACCAATTCTGACAGGAATACAAACACTGGAAGCCATTTCTTCTGCTCCGTATGATCGTTGGTATGAACCTAACTATTCCGATTACAGCGTAGATGTATCAACTTTAGACAAAATACCTTGGACAAAAGACAAGTTATCTATAAAAATCTTTATGGGGACTTGGTGCGAAGACAGTCAACGCGAAGTCCCGCGCTTTTTTAATATTTTAGATAATATATATCTACTTTTAAAAGATACCAACGCGTATGACTATGAATTGATTACGGTAGATAGAGATAAAGTAACACCTGAACATTTGGAAGATGGATACAACATTACAAACGTACCTACATTTATCTTTTACAGAAACGGAAAAGAAATCAATCGAATTGTAGAATCGCCTGTCATTTCTTTAGAAAAAGACATGCTAAGTATTTTATCTGGAGAAGACTATAAACATATCTATGCTGAATAACGCGTAATTCTTTGTAGCTTTGCAGGCACAAAATAGGAAGTGGAATGATTGTAAAAGAAAGCTTACTTATTGCGATTGACTTTGACGGCACTATTGTAGACGATGCCTATCCTAAAATTGGTACTCCCAAAATCTTTGCATTTGAAACCTTGAAAAGATTGGAACAAGATGGACATCGACTGATTTTATGGACGTACAGAAGCGGAAAAAAGTTAGAAGAAGCTGTAGAATTCTGCAAAGCGAATGGTATTGTTTTTTATGCTGTCAACAACAGTTATCCTGAAGAAATTTTTGATGGAAAAGTAAGCAGAAAAATCAACGCGGACTATTTTATAGATGATAGAAATATTGGTGGATTTATTGGTTGGGGCGAAGTATATCAATTGCTCACCAATCAAATGCCGAACCTAACACATAAAAAGAAAAAAGGATTGTTTTCCTTTCTAAAGAAATGATCATACCGAAAACACGAGAAGAAATTGAGTTAATGCGCGAAAGTGCATTAATTGTATCCAAAACGTTGGGAATGTTAGCTGGTGAAATAAAACCTGGCGTTACTTCGTTATATCTTGATAAACTGGCAGAAGAATTTATTCGTGATCACGATGCAATTCCTGGTTTTTTAGGTTTGTATAATTTTCCAAACACCTTGTGTATGAGCCCAAATGCACAAGTAGTACACGGAATTCCAAATAATGAACCGTTGCAAGAAGGTGAAATTATCTCTATTGATTGCGGCGCGATTAAGAATGAATTTTATGGAGATCATGCGTACACATTTCCTGTAGGTGGGATCGCACCAGAAGTCGAAAAACTATTGAACGTCACGAAAGAATCTTTATATGTTGGAATTCGAGAATTTAAGGCTGGAAATCGTGTGGGCGATGTGGGACATGCCATTCAGCAACATTGTGAAGCGCATGGATACGGTGTAGTACGCGATTTGGTGGGACATGGTTTAGGAAGAAAAATGCACGAAGACCCAAATATGCCAAACTATGGACGCCGCGGACGTGGAAAGAAATTTATTGAAGGCATGGTTGTTGCTATAGAACCTATGATTAATATGGGCGTGAAGGAAATTAAATTTTTACGCGATGGCTGGACAGTACTTACGAAAGACTTAAAACCAAGTGCCCATTTTGAACACGATGTGGCATTGGTCAATGGAAAACCAGAACTGTTATCCACATTCAGTTATATTTATGAGGCTTTGGGCATTGAAAGTAACGAAGAAGACGAATTTAGGCAAGCATAAGCTACAGCGAATACGCTAGTGAGAACACTTTTTAAATACATATTGAATACCATTCCTAGACCACTTTTAATTAAGATGAGCTACTGGATTCGTCCATTTATCAGCTTCTTTTTAAAGGGAAATCGTTTTACAGATCCGATTGATGGAAAAAGTTTTCGCACGTTTTTATCGTATGGTTATACTACACATCGTGAAAATGCCTTGTCGCCAAGTACCTTCTCATTAGAACGCCACCGATTGTTGTGGTTGTATTTGCAGAATGAAACTGACTTTTTTACCAAACCACAAAAAGTATTACATGTAGCGCCTGAGCAAGCATTTTTTAAGCGTTTTCGCAATCAGGAAAATTTAGAATATACAACGACAGATTTGTTGTCTCCGTTGGCAGATGTGAAAGCAGACATTACCAACTTACCGTTTGAAGACAATTCGTTTGATACTATTTTGTGCAATCATGTGTTGGAACATATTCCTGATGATACCAAAGCCATGCAAGAATTGTATCGCATCTTAAAACCTAGCGGAATGGCCATTTTACAAATTCCACAAGAGCTAGATCGGGAAACTACTTTTGAAGATAATTCTGTAACCGATAAAAAAGAGCGTACCAAAATTTTTGGTCAGTACGATCATGTCCGCGTCTACGGATTGGATTATTTTGAAAAACTTCGCAGTATCGGATTTACCGTCAAAGAAGAAGATTACACAGCTACATTTACACCTGAAGAAATTGAAAAATATTGCTTAATGGAAGGAGAAGTAATTCCTGTTTGTTTTAAGTAGGAGTGGTTGGGGCGCTTTGCTTTTTGGTGTTGGGTCTTGGGTCGCTA
>JBCCLS010000286.1:0-5162 GCA_039026835.1 Bacteroidota bacterium
ATACTTACATTGTGGTAGTTAATTCCGTTAAAAGTCTTTTTATTTCTTTGTTGTTTTCCACCGAAATTTGCTGTAGTACTCGTTTTTTGAATGCGGCTTTATCTGTATCCTCCAAGAAGTGTATGATTTTAGGAATAATAACCGTGAGATACTCTTTTACTAATATCATACGCTCTTCATCTGAGGAAGCTTCTGTATCTTCAACAGAAACAAATGTTCCATTCAATTGCTTTGTCAACCCACTTTTCATGAGTGTAAAGCCATCCTTTCGCACTTTGTAGTCACTTGCCTTTGGATCAATGTTTTTTGCATAATCTTCTACGTTTAATAGTATTTCAGCAGATACATTAAACATGGTTCCTAGTAAATGAGCTATCTCAATTCCATATTCCTGTCCATCCATATACGCACTAAAATACTTTTCCATAATTTGTGCAATAAGCGCCTGATGATCCATCGCTTTGGGAATTCTAACACCAAGTGAGAGATCTTTATCACGTAAGATTTCCTTATAGTCATGTGAAATTATCTTTTGAAAAATCGCTTTTGTTTTTTCATTTTTTAGTGTTGGATAGGCTTTTATTGAAAGCGCATCTAAGTAACCACTAATTTTTTTATAGTCATTAAAAGTCCATTTTTCTTCAATGGAAGGCAAATCACTTCCTTGTGCAAAAGATGTTGTAAAGCATAGAAAAGCTATGATCATACTTGGAATAATAGATTTCATTTATTTTCTTTTTTATAGTTATCAAAATTCACGCCGTTGGTTTGAAAATAGTACGGAGCTTTGGATACTAAGATAGTGGAATTTTTAGTGATAAGATCACGATCAACTTCAATATAATTGCCTTTTGTTCGTGTCAACACGCGATGTACGTTGCCATTCATATAGAGATCAAAACCAATACTGCCTACTTTGACGCCAATATTAGGTTCATATACCATTGTAGAGAGTTCTTTTTTCAATTTTTCTAGCTGCGAGGTTGTCAAAATAAACGTTCCAGAATTGTTGCGCATGGTCACTTTTTCGAGATTTGATAGATCGACAACATCACCGAAAGTGATTGGGCTGTCTTTGCTGTTTTTGGTACAGCTTGTCAAAAATAATAGTATAAAAAGAAATAACAACTTTGATTTCATGGCAGCTCAATGTAGTGTAAAATGTAGTTTTATTAGAACGCAGTTTCTAGTGATTTGTATCGTTTATGTATGAGAATTTAAAAAAGCAACCAGTTGTTCTCTAATAAAATAATTCCAGCCGCCCAGACAACTTTCACGAGTAAATTCTGGAATGTCATCAGAGAAATCTTCAGTAACGTTGGCAGTCACCGTAAGTTTTGTTAGGTTATTATTTTCTTCCAATTCAAAAGTGACAAACGAATCGCCAGTTAGGTCTTCATATTTCCAATTGTAGACAATTTTTTGTTGTGGAATGACTTCTGTGATGGCCCATAAATGCATAAAATCGCGTGACGGTGCTTTGACATTGAATTGTGTTTGAAAACCCACCTCAGCTTTGAAATCAGGAATATTGTCAAAAAACCACTGTCGCATCTGATCAACATCTGTAATGGCATTCCAAACAGTTGCGATAGATTTTGAAAAGTTTTGTGAGACGATTACTGGAGGTTCAGAAGTTTTCATTGCGCTCTAAGTTTGAATAAAGATAACTCCTTTTACCAAACCGTTCAAAAGCAATGTTACTTTTTATTATAGGTAAGAATGAGTCCTGATAATTCCTCATCGACTACTTGTAGTATACTTGCTGTCAACATTTTTATCTCTAAGGAAATGGTTTCACCTTTAGTGGGTTGCAGCATTTCCCCAAATTCTGGAGCGTTTGCAAGGACATTTTTTGTAAACTCGTCCATAGGAATTATTTTAGAATCTTCAGTAACAGTAACGAGCGTATTATCGTGTATGCTCCAAGTTCCTGATTGCTTCCCGTAAAACTTTAAAGGTAATTCTTGACCTGCCATTTTTAGCTTAAAGGTAACTTCTCCTTCTTGATTAAAGCGATTCCCTTTTATGAAGTGATATTCGTCAATTAAGGTCATCTCTCCACTCATTCCATCTTCTATATCTTCTTTGAACGTTTTTTTGAATTGACTTTCATTTATAAAAGTTGATGTTTCCCATCTCCCTAACAGCAATGCTGTTTTTTCACTGCTTTCTTGCCCTGTTGCTCCTTTTTTATCACTTTTACAACTAATGAAGCATGTTAGCATCAGTACTAAAATTATATGTGTGTTTTTCATGGTATCTAATTTACAAACAATTATATTATAATTTGTTCATTAAAAACGATGGTTTTTCACAATTTATTTAAAAATCAATCACAAAAAAAGCGACCTTTTGTCAAAGATCGCTTTTGTGTATTTTTAAGTCAGTTCTTTATTTAGATGCTCCGTGAAGCTCTCTCGCTAGCAGCGTATTTTTTAATAACATGGCAATAGTCATTGGTCCTACGCCACCAGGCACTGGCGTAATGTGACTCGTCTTTTTGCTCACATTTTCAAAATCTACATCACCTGTAATGCGATATCCGCGTTTTCTTGTTTCATCTGGCACACGTGTGATTCCTACATCGATTACTACGGCATCATCTTTGACCATTTCTGCTTTTAGGAAATTTGGCTGTCCTAAAGCCGTAATAATAATGTCTGCCTGACAAGTAATTTGTGTGATATTTTTGGTATGACTATGCGTTAAGGTTACGGTAGAATTCCCAGGGAATCCGCGTCTTCCCATCAAAATACTCATTGGTCGTCCTACGATGTGACTTCTTCCAATAACCACAGTATGCTTTCCTTTGGTTTCTACGTTGTAACGCTCCAACAACTCTAAAATTCCAAAAGGAGTCGCCGGAATGAAGGTAGACATATCTAACGCCATTTTCCCAAAATTCTCCGGATGGAAACCGTCTACATCTTTGTCTGGATGTACCGCCATCAATACTTTTTGCGTGTTGATTTGTGGTGGTAATGGCAATTGTATGATGAATCCGTCAATGTCATCATTTTCGTTTAACTCTTTGATCTTTTTTAAGAGTTCTAACTCAGAAGTTGTATTGGACATGCGCACCAATGTAGATTCAAAACCTACACGTTCGCACGCGCGCACTTTACTTCCTACGTATGTTAAGCTCGCACCATCATCTCCCACTAAAACAGCAGCCAAATGTGGTACTTTTTCGCCACGATCTTTCATTTTCTGAACCTCCGCAGCTATTTCATCTTTGATATCATTCGATACCTTTTTTCCATCTAATAAAATCATGTATAGTTTGTTGTGTTGTTTCTCAGTATTCAGTTATCGGTTTTCAGTTTTCAGTCTTAACCCCGAATTTCTCAGGGTGATTCATCATATAATTAAGCAACTTCCCTACTTCTATACTCAAAGACTTTAAGTGCTCTGCTTTTGATACTGATAGATACTCACAGGATAAAGCAAAGTCTAACCAAACAATAGTTTCCGAATTTTCAGCATCCGCATCAGTCAGTTTACTGATAAAATGCTTCACGTACTTTCTTTTCCGATAAGCTTCTGCAATATTTACAGTTACTGACCTTGAAGAGCGTCTTATTTGATCGGTTAAAGAATATATTTCTTCTTTAGGGAATTGTTTCGTGATTTCAAAAACTTGCATTGCCAATTTATATGACTTTTGATACGCTAATAGTTGTTGAAAATCCATTTAAACTCAGTATTATTTACCAAATAAAAAAGCTGAAAACTGCAACCTGAGACTGCCAACTTCAATTAACGTCCCATCCCTTTCATCATTTGCATGAGCTTTCTTCCGCCGCCGCCTTGCATCATTTTCATCATTTTGCTCATTTGATCAAATTGCTTTAATAACTGATTCATTTCTTGCACAGAACGTCCTGCTCCCTTAGCGATACGCTTTTTACGACTTGCATTGATCATAGATGGTTTGGAACGCTCGGCAGGTGTCATTGAATAAATCAACGCTTCAATGTGTTTGAAAGCATCATCTTCAATTTCCATGCCTTTCATCGCTTTGGAAGCGCCAGGAATCATGCCGACCAAGTCTTTCATGTTCCCCATTTTCTTCACTTGCTGTATTTGCTTTAAGAAATCGTCAAAACCAAACTGATTTTTGGCAATTTTCTTCTGTAATTTTCTTGCTTCTTCCTCATCAAATTGCTCTTGTGCTCTTTCTACTAACGACACTACGTCTCCCATTCCAAGGATACGATCTGCCATACGTGCAGGATAAAAGACATCAATCGCTTCCATTTTTTCACCCGTACCAATAAACTTGATTGGTTTGTTTACTACAGATTTAATCGAAATCGCAGCTCCACCACGTGTATCACCATCTAACTTTGTTAAAATAACTCCGTCAAAATTCAAGATATCGTTGAAGGCTTTTGCAGTGTTTACCGCATCCTGACCAGTCATAGAATCCACTACAAATAAAGTCTCTTGCGGATTGATGGCTTTGTGAATATTCGCAATTTCCGTCATCATGGCTTCATCTACTGCCAAACGACCTGCAGTATCTATAATAACTACGTTGTGTCCGTTTTGCCTTGCATGCGCAATTCCTGCTTGAGCAATGGCAACAGGATCGTTGTTTCCTTTATCAGAATAGACATCTACCTGAATTTGATCACCAACCACATGCAACTGATCAATCGCTGCAGGACGATACACATCACAGGCAACTAGTAAAGGTTTTTTAGTCTTTTTGTTTTTTAAATAATTGGCAAGTTTTCCCGAAAACGTCGTTTTACCCGAACCTTGTAGACCTGACATTAAAATCACCGTTGGTTTTCCTGACAAGTTGATTCCTGCTGCATCTCCACCCATCAATTCGGCTAACTCATCTTTTACGATTTTTACCATTAATTGTCCTGGCTGTAAGGTCGTCAATACATTTTGTCCAATTGCTTTTTCTTTTACTCTCTTTGTAAAATCTTTCGCAATTTTAAAGTTCACATCGGCATCTAACAGTGCTCTGCGCACTTCTTTCAACGTTTCTGCAACATTTACTTCCGTTATACTTCCATGTCCTTTTAATACATGTAACGCCTTATCGAGTTTTTCACTTAAATTATTAAACATACGACTGTATTTCTAGTTTTGAGAAGTGGCAAAGATAGCAAAACCTTTCAAAAGTTAGAAGTTTCTAC
>JBCCLS010000287.1:0-5157 GCA_039026835.1 Bacteroidota bacterium
CTATTAGTCGAATGTTTTCAATAAAAGCTGCAATGAATATGCGATACGTTTTATTTTTAGATTTACGTTTGACCGTTTTAAGGGTGTCACTATTTGCAATTTCTACATATTCGAGTGTTAGTAAGGGATGTGTACTAAACTGTTTCTGAACCCATTCCTTTACTTGCGTAGCACTTTTTGTGCCAAACTTTTTTTGAGCTTCTTGGAGTGTTTTGTAAATAAAAGCACTCTCACGTCTAGCTTCTGCTGATAAGCGCTGATTTCTGGAACTCATGGCTAAGCCAGAAGCTTCACGGAATATCTCGCAACCTACGATATGAACAGGTAATTTGTATTTGGAGACTAATTTTTTGATGATCATCAATTGTTGAAAATCCTTTTCGCCAAAATACGCTCTGTGTGGTTTGACAATTTCAAAAAGACGTTTCACGATGGTGCCGACTCCGTCAAAATGTCCTGTTCTGAATTTTCCTTCCATCTCAAATTCCAATCCGTCAAAACTGAATTTTTCAGCATTCACATTGGAGTCATAAATATCTGCCACACTTGGTGCATACACTACAATAGAGGATCCAAGCGTTTCTAATAATGCAACATCTTCTTCTAGTGTGCGTGGATATTTCTCCAAATCTGTGGCATTATCAAACTGAGTTGGATTTACAAAAACACTTACCACTACAATATCAGTTTCGTTCATTGCGTTTTGCACCAATGATAAATGTCCTGCATGCAAAGCGCCCATGGTGGGCACAAAACCAATGGTTTTCCCTGTAGATTTCTCGGTTTCTACAAAGGTTTTTAGTGTATTTTGTGTATGGAATATGGTCATTTTGAAAAAATTAACAGCGTGCAAACTTAATATATTACTGTTAATCTGCATAATTTTTGTAATTTTGCATGTTTTACGCCGAATTATTAAAGGAAAAGTATTTTTATGAATAATAAAAGAGTCTTATACGTTTCATCTGAAGTAGTACCATATTTGCCTGAAACCGAAATCTCATCCATGTCGTTTGAAGCTCCAAAAATGGTCAACAGTAAAGGTGGACAAATTAGGATATTTATGCCGCGTTTTGGAAATATCAACGAGAGAAGGCATCAACTACACGAAGTAATTCGTTTATCAGGAATGAATTTAGTGATCAATGATATGGATATGCCATTGATTATAAAAGTTGCTTCCATCCCTAAAGAAAGAATACAAGTATATTTTATAGACAACGAAGAATACTTTAAACGTAAAGCAACCTTTACTGATGAAGAAGGAAACTTGTTTCCAGATAATGATGAACGCGCCATTTTCTTTGCAAAAGGGGTTATCGAAACAGTAAAGAAACTAAATTGGGCACCAGATATTATCCATGTTCACGGATGGATGGCTTCCTTATTGCCTTTGTATTTACGCAAATATTACAAAGACGAACCATTGTTTACAGATAGCAAAATTGTGACGTCTGTTTACAAACAAGAATTTGATGGAACTTTAGATAAAGAAATGCTAAACAAAATCAAATTTGATAATATTGGTGATGGTAGTGTAGAAATACTAGCAGAACCAAACTACTCCAACCTTCTAAAAGTTGCTGTGGATCATTCGGATGCCATAGTAATTGCTTCTGAGGAAATTCCTGCGGATGTTCAAGAATATCTCACCGGGCTCGAAAAGCCAGTTCTTGAATATAAAAACAGTGAAGAATTCGCAGATGCGTACACAGATTTTTATAACACGAAAGTTTTAAATTAAGGTTAACAGATTACACTTATGAACAAATTTAAAAAGACACTCACAGGTGGCTTAGTAGTACTTGCAATGGTACTTGGTTTTGTGGCTTGTGATGATGAGTTTAATACGGTTGGAGATGAAATTATTGAAAATAATAATTTTGCTACCAATTTGTTTTCAGACGGTTTAGTACGCGCATACAACAAGCGACTAGATGTAGTGCAGACAAATGCACTGCCAGTATATCAAATAGGAAAAAATGTAGATCCTGTATACGGTACCACATTTTCAAGTTTAACAGTTCAAGCAAGTTTATTTTCGGGCGATCCTACTTTTGGAGACAAAACCCAAGCAGAAGAAGATGCAGACTTAACGGATCCTGAGGAAAATGAATTTGTAACAGAAGTTTGGTTAAACATTCCATTCTTTAGCACAAGTTCTCTAGATGATGATGGAGAAGTTCAAGTGCAAGTAGATTCATTATATGGACTCGTTAATGAGCCTTTTACGTTGCGTGTACAAGAGCTTACGTATTTCCTAAGAGCATTTGACGAAGAAGGCGATCCACAAATTTATTTCTCGAACGAAGATTTTTCAAATCGTGTTGGAGCAACACTCTATGAAAATACAGAATTCGAAATTAATACAAATTCTATTGAAGTTTTAGAAACAGATGTCAATGGTGCGGCTGTGTTGGACGAAAATGGAAACCAGATCGTTGAAGAAACACTATCACCACGAATTCGTGTTCGACTCGATAGAGACTTTTTTCAAGAACGAATTATAGATAATGAAGGAAGCATTAAACTATCAAACAACAACGTATTCCGAGCCGAAGAATTATTCCGTGGGATTCACATCACAGCAGAAAATACAGATGCATTGATGTTGCTAGACATGGAAAATGCGATTATCGAAATTAATTATGTATACAATAAAGTAGAAACGCAAGGCAATACCGATAGTTCTGACGATACTGTAGAGTTAGAAAAAGCAGAATTCAATCTCACCTTATCCAGTGCAAATATTATCAATTCATTCAATACGCCAACTTTTGAACAAGATGTCACTGCAAATGAAGATAATTTGTTTCTAAAAGGAGGCGAAGGTTCTATGGCAGTTATTGAGCTATTTGGTCCTGATAATGACGGTAATGGTGTGGCAGATCAATTAGAGGAAATTAGAGAAAACGGTTGGCTCATAAACGATGCAAACTTGGTATTTTATGTAAATAATGACATACAAATTACAGAAGCTGTTGATCCGCAACGTATCTATTTATATAACATGGATTTGAACGTTCCATTGGAAGATTATATTATCGATCAAACGGCAAATCCGGTATCGCCATCGCTTTCAAAAGCAGTACATGGCGGAATTTTGGAGCGTGATGAGATTGGAGAAGCATTGCGATACAAAATACGAATAACGGAACATATCAACAATCTTATTCGTAAAGATTCAACCAATATAGAATTAGGATTGGTAGCCTCTTCTGATATACGTGTAATTTCAAGTGGAGAGTTAGAAACTGGAACTTCAGAAGAAGAATTTGTCCCAATCATTTCAATCATGAATCCATTTGGAACGGTATTACACGGAAGTACTCCAGCTTCACCTGAAGACAAACGATTGAAGCTAGAAATTTTTTACACAATCCCAGAATCCAATTAATATCAATAAGCAAGAAAAGTTATGTGCGGAATTGTAGGTTACATAGGTCACAGAGAAGCATATCCTGTGGTGCTAAAAGGATTAAAAAGACTTGAGTACCGTGGTTATGACAGCGCAGGTGTTGCTATCTATGATGGTCAAAATATTAAGCTATCCAAAACGAAAGGAAAAGTTGCTGATTTGGAAAATCGTGTCAAAAACGAAATTTCAATCAATGGCTCGCTAGCAATAGGACATACACGTTGGGCAACACACGGAGAGCCTAATGACATCAACTCACATCCTCATTATTCAAATTCAGGCGATTTGGTGATTATCCACAATGGAATAATTGAAAACTATGAGCCTTTAAAGCAAGAGTTAATGAATAGAGGTTACACCTTTCAGTCAGATACGGATACAGAAGTATTGGTTAATTTGATTGAAGATGTAAAGAAATATGAAGATGTAAAGCTTGGAAAAGCAGTGCAAATTGCCTTAAACCAAGTTGTGGGTGCGTACGCAATTGCCGTGTTTGACAAAAATAAGCCTGACGAAATTGTAGTCGCACGTTTGGGAAGTCCGCTTGTAATTGGGATTGGTGAAGAAGAATTTTTTATTGCTTCAGATGCAACACCTTTTATCGAATACACAAATAATGCTATTTACCTTGAAGATGAAGAAATGGCGATTGTGCGCAGAGGTAAAAAAGTAAAAGTACATAAAATAAAAGACGATTCGTTAGTTGATCCGTATGTGCAAGAACTGCAACTAAACTTAGAGCAGATTGAAAAAGGCGGTTACGATCATTTTATGCTCAAAGAAATTTATGAGCAGCCAAGAGCAATCTTAGACACATTCCGTGGGCGTATGTTGCCGAATGAAGGCATCATACGGATGGCCGGGATTGATGATCATATTGAAAAATTCCTCAACGCAAACCGAATTTTGATCGTTGCGTGTGGTACTTCATGGCACGCAGGATTGGTGGCAGAATATGTTTTTGAAAATCTGACCAGAATTCCTGTTGAAGTTGAATATGCTTCGGAATTTAGATATAGAAATCCAGTCATCAACGAAAATGATGTCATCATTGCTATTTCACAATCTGGAGAAACAGCCGATACCTTAGCTGCGATAAAACTAGCAAAAAGCAAAGGTGCTTTTGTATTTGGAGTGTGTAATGTGGTTGGATCTTCAATTTCGCGTGAAACAGACGCGGGAGCGTATACACATGCAGGGCCAGAAATTGGTGTTGCTTCGACCAAAGCATTCACCACACAAATTACAGTTTTAACCTTAATAGCATTAAAATTAGCACAGAAAAAAGGAACGATTTCTACTTCAGAATTCCACGGATATTTAACCGAGATGGATGCCATACCAGCAAAGGTTGAAAAAACCTTAGAATCTGACGAACATGTGCGACATATCTCTAGCAAATACAAAGATGCTACCAATTTCTTATACTTGGGACGTGGGTACAACTTCCCAGTGGCTTTAGAAGGAGCTCTAAAATTAAAAGAGATTTCATATATCCATGCAGAAGGATATCCGGCAGCAGAAATGAAGCATGGACCTATTGCGTTAATTGATGAGCAAATGCCTGTAGTGGTTATTGCAACTCGAAAAGGACATTATGAAAAAGTAGTCAGCAACATTCAAGAAATCAAATCTAGAAAAGGAAAAATCATTGCTGTAGTGATGCAAGGTGACAAAACCATTAAAAAAATTGCAGACTATGTCATTGAAATTCCAGAAACGCTGGAGTTACTTACGCC